>NZ_JAGGPC010000024.1:0-62122 GCF_018614005.1 Streptomyces sp. ISL-99 | reverse complement strand
ACGACCCCAGTTCGTCCCGCACCCGGATCGCCAGGCTCCCTTTCGGGAACGCGGCCCGCGCCACCCGCACCGTCTCCGCCGGGATCTCCCCGGACCCCTTCGGCTGCATCGACATCCGCACCCACCCCACACGACAACGTCGGCCTTCAAGACCACAACCGGGTCTTGAAGGCCGACGTCACGCACAGGCCCGAATTCACCAACAGCATCACTAACAGGCGGCCGGGCTCACTTCTGCCCGACCAATCGTCCGGATCACCAGTGGTTCACCCCCTCGTCAGTGGATGAACCGCTCGATACACCCCGCGATGGCTGTAACCGCCGTAAGGCCCGCAACAGTTACCTGAAGCCAGCCTCGTGGCTGGCGACCCCGGCACCGGGACCTCGACTTCTTCGGTCGCACCATCAGATTCGGCTCTCCTCTCTCATCCCCCGACCAGAGTCGGGTCCCCGCTCACGGCGAGCAGGGAGCTCAGGGAGAGCCAGAGCCGAACTCCACGCAACCTACCCCGCGTCAACGCCCGGATCGGGCGGTGGCGACCAACCGCCAGGGTTCGCCAGGGAGCGCCATAAGGTGAGCCACCAGGACGGGCGCGAGCGCCGGCTGCCCGTCATTGCACGCCCGGCATCAGTCCGATCCAGGTGTTCTCG
This sequence comes from Streptomyces sp. ISL-99, assembly GCF_018614005.1. Taxonomy (NCBI): domain Bacteria; kingdom Bacillati; phylum Actinomycetota; class Actinomycetes; order Kitasatosporales; family Streptomycetaceae; genus Streptomyces; species Streptomyces sp. ISL-99. The sequence continues at coordinate 61,471 of NZ_JAGGPC010000024.1, read as the reverse complement.
CTCTCGCGGATGACCCAGATCGAATCCGTCTTGGCGTTCCAATTGACCGGTACGACGTAATAGCGGCCGTTGCGCTCGATCAGGAGCCGCAGCCCCGTGTAGCGATAGCGATGGCGCAGGCCCTCTCCGAGGTCCTGCTCCACGATCGATCCGGTAGGCAGGCTGAGGGATTCGGTGCTGAGGACTACCACGCTGGTCCAGTGGAGGACATTGCCGGCATGCAGCTTGGCGTCGCGCTCACCCACGTCCCAGGCGGCCAGCGTGACCGCCCAGAAGAGGAACACGCCTGCGGCGAAGAGCGGCACCGCCCTGCCGCGCAGTCCCGTCACACGGCCGCCTTGGGCGTTCTTTGACTGCCCAAGCAAGAGCCCGACCGCAATCGTGAGGGGGGCAACCCAGCCGTAGGGCTGGATCAGCGGCCACAGGATGAGCATGACCAGGCCGGCCGCAACGACTACCAGGTGGCCGCGCGCGAGCGCCGATATCGGCGCATAGAAGCTCCGGGCAACACGGTCGGGAAGCGGCAGCCGCTTTGGCAGCCGCGGGATACCGCTCACGATCAGGAGGACGATAAAGGTCACCAGAACCGGAAGCTTCAGCAGGTGCAGGCTCTGGAGCACGAATTCGGCAAAGCCGAAGCCGAGGGAGAAGGGAGAGACGTGAAAGTAGCTGTAGTAGCGGCTGGCGTAGAGCGCGCCCAGGTAGAACATGAGCGCGGCAATAAAGGAAGCCTGCGCGATCACGACTCTGAGAATCGCCACCGGGCCGGGACCACTCCCACTTGGTTGTTTCTCGAGCGACACCCTGTGCTGGTCCTGCATGGAACCGCTCACGTGGCAGGAGGAGGAGGCGGTGGTGGTGGCGGAGGTGGCGGTGGCGGAGGAGGAGGTGGTGGTGGCGGAGGAGGAGGTGGTGGTGGCGGCTGATCAGGCGTGAGGGTAGGCACAGGCACAGGCACTGGGTCGGTGCCCTTTTTGTTTGGGCCCGTAGGGGGAGGCGGAGGCGGAGGGACCGACCTGTCCCCACCGTCAGTGGGAACGGCTGTGCCGCTTTCCGCGGGTTCCGCTGTTTCTCCAAATTCCGCGGGAGAAGACTCGGTGACCGAGGGCGTCGGAATTGGTTCTTCGGGATCGGTGTCGTCACAGCCGACGACGGCGGCCACGCACAAGGCAGTGAGCACGCCGAGACGGGCAATGTGCCCTGTCCTATTCCGCATGCACCCTCCTCAGTCGCCTGGGAGCGTAATGCCGTCCACGCAAAGTGGACGGAAGGCTCACACGGAGGGCGCGCCAAATCACCACATTGGCGATTGGTTGATCAGCCGACCCACCGGTAGCGGCGCTCCGGCCGCCCCGTTCCGCCGTACCGCAGCGTCACCTCGGCGCGGCCCGTATCCGCGAAGTACTCCAGATAGCGGCGCGAGCTGACGCGTGACAGCGCCCCCGACTCGGCGCACTCGGTGGCGGACAGACCCTCGGGGTGCTCGCGCAAGGTGCGCTCCACCAGGTCCGCCGTGTGCGCCGCGAGGCCCTTCGGCAGCTCGCGCGAGCCCGGCGGGCGGGTCCCGAAGATCTGGTCGACGTCCGCCTGGCGCACCTCGCCCTGCTCGGCGAGCTCGTCGAAGCGGGTACGCATCGACGCCACATGCCGAAGCTGCTCCTGCAGAGCCGCCTGGTTGAACGGCTTGATCAGGTAGTGCAGGGCGCCCGCCCGCAGCGCCGCCCTGATGACCTGCGCATCCCGTGCCGCCGTGATGAACAGCGCGTCCACGGTGTGCCTGCCCTCGGCCCGCTCCTCCGCCGCGCGCAGTTCGCGCAGCACACTGATCCCGTCCATGTCGGGCAGATATACGTCGAGCAGGATCAGATCGGGTCGCAGGCGCTCGGCGGCACGCAGCGCCTCGGCGCCGCTGTGCGCCACCGCGACGACCGTAAAACCATCCATCGCGGACACGCAGCGGCTGTGCAGCTTGGCGACCATGAAGTCGTCGTCCACCACCAGCACCTTGGTCACCGCGCAAGGCTAGGTCCCGACCACAACGACCACAACGTCCGTTGATTGCGGAAGGGCGACAGCTTGTTAACACGCGGGCAACATGTGGGCCACTTCACAAGTTTCCGTGAATTCCCAGTTCACACGTCTCACACGTTCAAACGGACAGGTGGTGGCCCAGGTGCGCATGCGCACTCCCCTCGCCCTGCTCGGGGCGGCACTGCTGGTACTGGTGGGGCCGCCGCTGCTCACCACAGGCAGCGGCGCCGACACCGGCACGCAGATCCCCGGCCTGCGCTTCATGGTTCCCAACACACCCGGCGGCGGTTACGACATCACGGCCCGCACGGCCGCGAAGAACGCCGAGGACGCCGGGCTCACCCACAACATCGAGGTGTTCAACCTGCCGGGCGCCGGCGGCACCGTGGGCCTGACCCGGCTCGTCGGCGAACACGGCAACGGCAAGCTCGCCATGTCGATGGGCCTCGGAGTCGTCGGCGCCGTACACACCAACAAGTCGCCCAAGACCCTCGGTGACACGACCCCGATCGCCCGGCTCACCGAAGAGCAGGACATCGTCGTCGTCGCCAAGGACTCCCCGTACAGAACCATCGACGACCTCCTCGCCGCCTGGAAGAAGGACCCCGCCAAACTCCCCGTCGGCGGCGGCTCCTCACCCGGCGGGCCCGACCACCTCGCCCCCATGCTGATGGCGAAGGCCGCGGGCATCGAGCCGAAGACCGTCAACTACATCCCCTTCGACGGCGGCGGCGAGCTGCTCGCCTCCATCCTGGGCAACAAAGTCGCCTTCGGCGTCTCGGGCGTCGGCGAATACCTCGACCAGATCAAGTCGGGCGAGCTGCGGCTCCTCGCCGTCACCGGGCCCAAGCGCGTGAAGGGCCTCGACGCCCCGACCCTGCGCGAGGCGGGTCTCGACACCGACTTCACCAACTGGCGCGGCATCGTCGCGCCGCCAGGACTGACCGACGCCGAGCGCGACAAGCTCGTCACGCTCGTCGAGAAGCTGCACGACTCGCCCGAATGGCAGGAGTCGATGAAGAAGAACGGCTGGGACGACGCGTTCCTGACCGGGGAGAAGTTCGGCGACTTCCTGGACGAGCAGGACAAGAGCGTGGACTCGGTGCTGAAGGAGCTGGGGCTGTGACCACCGAAACCGACACCTCCGCCCGCACGCCCCGGTCCTGGCTGCGCGAGCACTCCGAAATCGGCGTCAGCCTTCTGCTGTTGCTGCTCGGCGTCCTTGTCCTCACCGACGCCCTCACCATGGACGTCGACATCACCCAGCGCGGCCCCGTCGGCCCCAGGACCGTCCCGGTCGTCGTCGGAATCGCCCTGCTGCTCGTCGCCGTACTCCTCGCCGTCGACGTCCTGCGCGGCGGCCGCGGTGAGGCCGAGGGCGGCGAGGACATCGATCTGAGTGAGCCGAGTGACTGGCGTACGGTCCTGCTCCTCGCCGGAGTCTTCCTCGGCAACGCGGTCCTCATCGACCCGCTCGGCTTCCCCATCTCCGGGGCCCTGCTCTTCTGGGGATCGGCGTACGCCCTGGGCAGCCGCCACTACGACCGCGACCCGCTCATCGCGGCCGGCCTCTCCCTCCTCACCTTCTTCGTCTTCAACAACCTGCTCGGAGTCCCGCTCCCCGGTGGCCCCCTGATGGAGGTGCTCTGAGTCATGGACTCCCTCAACTCCCTTCTCGACGGCTTCGGTACGGCCCTCACACCGATCAACCTGCTCTGGGCCGCGATAGGCGTCCTGCTCGGCACGGCCATCGGCGTACTGCCCGGCATCGGCCCCGCGATGGCCGTCGCCCTGCTCCTCCCGGTCACGTACGGCCTGGAGCCCACCGGCGCCTTCATCATGTTCGCGGGCATCTACTACGGCGCGATGTTCGGCGGCTCGACCACCTCGATCCTGCTCAACACCCCTGGTGAGAGCGCGGCCGTCGTGGCGGCGATCGAAGGCAATCCGATGGCGAAGGCGGGGCGCGGCGCGCAGGCGCTGGCGGCCGCCGCCATCGGCCACTTCGCGGGCGGCATGATCGGCACGATCCTGCTCGTGGCCCTGGCCCCGACCGTCGCGTCCCTGGCCGTGGACATCGGCGCGCCCGACTACTTCGCCATCATGGTGCTGGCCTTCATCGCCGTGACGTCCGTACTCGGATCGTCCCGCATCAGGGGCGCGGCGTCGTTGCTGATCGGCCTGACCATCGGCCTGGTCGGCCTCGACCAGATGACCGGTCAGCAGCGCCTCACCTTCGGCTCGCTCCAGCTCGCCGACGGCATCGACGTGGTGATCGTCGCGGTCGGCCTCTTCGCGATCGGCGAGGCGCTGTGGGTCGCCGCGCACCTGCGGCGCGCGGTGGCCGAGCCCATTCCGGTCGGCCGCCCGTGGCTAGGCAAGGCGGACGTCAGGCGCACCTGGAAGTCCTGGCTGCGCGGTCCGCTGATCGGTTTCCCGTTCGGGGCGATCCCGGCCGGCGGCGCGGAGATCCCGACGTTCCTCTCGTACGTCACCGAGAAGCGCCTCTCGCGGCACAAGGAGGAGTTCGGGAAGGGCGCCATCGAGGGCGTGGCCGGCCCGGAATCGGCAGCCTCGGCCTCCGCCGCGGGCACCCTCGTCTCGATGCTGACGCTGGGCCTGCCGACGACGGCCGTCGCCGCCGTCATGCTGGCCGCGTTCCAGCAGTACGGCATCCAGCCGGGACCGCTGCTCTTCGAGCGCGAACCCGACCTGGTGTGGGGCCTGATCGCCTCGCTCTTCGTCGGCATGGTGCTGCTGCTCCTGCTCAACCTGCCGCTGGCGCCGCTCTGGGCGAAGCTGCTGCGCATCCCGCGTCCGTACCTCTACGCGGGGATCCTCTTCTTCGCGGCGGTCGGCGCGTACGCGGTGGGCGGTGAGGCACTGGACCTGGTGATCCTGTTCGTCATCGGCCTGATCGGGTTCGGCATGCGGCGGTACGGGCTGCCGGTGCTGCCGGCGGTGATCGGCGTGATCCTCGGCCCGGCGGCGGAGCAGCAGTTGCGGCGGGCGCTCCAGATCAGCGACGGAAGCGTGACGGGCCTGGTCAACACCCCCTTCTCGGTGACGGTTTACGCCGTGATCGTGATCCTGCTGGCCTGGCCCTGGCTGAAGAAAGTGGTGATGCGCGGCCGTCGTAACGTGTCGGTATGACAGACGCGACCATCCGCCCCGCCGCCTCCGCCGACGTACCGAGGGTGAAGGCCGTGACCGACGCGGCCTACCACCACTACATCGAACGGATCGGCGTCGTACCGGCCCCGATGGAGGCCGATCACGGCGCGAACGTCGCGGCGGGGCGGGTGGTCGTCACGGGCGACCCGGTCGTGGGTGTCCTGGTCCTCGTCCCGCACGAGGACCACCTCTGGCTGGACTCCATCGCGGTCCACCCCGACGCCCAGGGCACGGGGACGGGCCGCCGCCTGCTCGCCTTCGTCGAGGCGTACGCCCTCTCGCTCGGTCTGAACGAGGTGCGGCTGCTGACGAACGCGAAGATGTGGGAGAACCAGAAGCTGTACGAGCGGTACGGCTACGAGATGGTGGAGCGGCGGGTGGAGGGCGTGTACGACCGCTTCCACTACCGCAAGCCGCTGTCGGCGTGACTTTGAATGTGACTGTGAGCTTGATTGTCAGTGGTGGCTGCCAGGATCGGATGCATGACGACGAGGATTGACTGGAACGCGACCGCGGACTCCTTCGACGAGGAGGCGGACCACGGCCTGCTCGACCCCGCTGTGCGCGAGGCATGGGCGGCGAGGATGAGGACGTGGCTGCCGGCGGCCGGGCGCCCGGCCGATGTCCTCGATCTCGGCTGCGGCACGGGGAGCCTGTCGCTGCTGGCGGCGGAGCAGGGGCACCGGGTGACGGGGGTCGACCGCTCGCCCCGCATGGTGGACCTCGCCCGGATCAAGCTGGCGGGTGCGGAGGCCGAGATCCTCGTCGGGGACGCGTTCCGGCCGCCGGTCGGGGAGCGGAGGTTCGACGTGGTGATGGCCCGTCATGTGCTGTGGCTCCTGCCGGACGCGGGCGCCGCGCTGCGTCACTGGTGCTCGCTGCTGAGGCCCGGCGGGCGGCTGCTGCTGATCGAGGGCGTCTGGGCCGGAGACGGCATCCCGGCGGCCGAGGTGATGGAAGCACTGGCCCCGCTCACCTCGCACGTACGGCACGAACCGCTGTCCGCCGACGCGTCCTTGTGGGGCCGTACGGTCGACGACGACCGGTACGCGCTGCTCGCCCGCCCCGCGCCGCGACCCCGCCACACCGAAGTGGTCGACGTGCACCTCCTCCTGCGCCGGGGAGACGATGTACTGCTCGCCCGCCGGGCCGGCACCGGGTATGCGGACGGTCTGCTGCACGCGCCCTCCGGGCACGTCGAGGACGGCGAGGACGTACGGGTGGCGATGATCCGTGAGGCGGAGGAGGAGACCGGCATCACGCTGAGCCCGGACGACCTGCGCGTGGCCCTGGTCATGCAGCACCGGGGGCCGGGCGGCGACCCGAGAACGGGCTGGTTCTTCGAGGCGGAGTGCGGGGCGGGCTGCGAACCGTACAACCGGGAACCGGACAAGTGCTCCGAGCTCACCTGGCACCCCTTGAACGCCCTCCCCGCGGACATGGTCGCCTACTGCCGTGCGGGCCTCGACGCGTATCGGGCAGGGGAGCGCTTCGTCGTCCACTGGCACGAGGACGGCGATTCGATCGCCTACGACGGCAAGGGGGAGCGGCGAGCGATTCACCTACCGGCGACGGACACCCCAGTATGAGTACGGGCATGGGCATGGGCATGGGCGTGGGAAGGCGTACGCGTCAGCGCTGACGCGAACCTCGTGGACCGTGCCACCCTGCGGCGCGCCGCCGAGAAGGCGCACCGGGCCGACAACGAGGAGCTGGACGAGGTGCTCCCGCCGGCCGGTGAGGGCGTCGGCACCGGCACCGGCGCTGGTGCCGACGCCGACGAGATGCCCGAGCGCGGCGACCTGCCCCCGGTGGGGGACGGTGCCCCCAACAACGTGTGGGGGCTTCCGGCTGAGCCCGGCCTCGGGCTGCTTCCTTCAGTGGCTGAGCAGCTCGGCGAAGCCCGCCCCGCGGGCGCGGAGTTCGAGGGCGTCGAGGGCGCGGACGGCCTCGGCCGCCGCCTCCGGGTCGCGCGTCGCGAGCCCACTCGCCTCGAACTCGTCCTCGTCAAGACGCAGGACGGTGGCGCCGTCCGCCGACACCCACAGGTCGAGGTCCAGGTCCTCGACCTCCACCCGGCCACCGGCGACCACCGCCGGGCGCGTCACGTCGCAGTACCAGCCCTTCAGCGTGCCGTCGCCCGTCCTGACCTCCTTCACGGCGTACCACCGGTCCCGCCAGAAGTGCTCCGTGAAAACGTCGCCGGGCTCGAACCGTACGAAGCCGAAGTCCCGTACACCCGGCGCCGCCCACGGGGCGCGCACCACCAGGTGAGTACCGTCGTCGCAGAGCACCGACGCCGGGTAGCGGATCTTCGTACGGCCGGCCTTGATGAGGGCGATCTCGATTTCGCCGGCGACCTCAGCCGAGTTCGCGGACATGGCGTACCTCCGAGGCACAGATCTCGTATCCGAAACACTTGTTGACGGCGAGCATGGGCCGGTTGTCCGCGTCGTTGCTCGTGTACGCGTCCGTATAACCGGCGGCGCGGGCGCGGTACAGGGAGTCCGTCTTGGCGAGCTTCGCGAAGCCGCGGTTGCGGTGGGCGCGCACGGTGCCTGTCATGCCGGACCAGTAGCGGGTGAGGCCGTCCGTGTGGGCCGCCGTGAACGCCGCGACCTGACCGTCGGCCATCACCACCGTGGAGAGGCGGTGGTCAAGGAGCGGGTGGTTCCAGGTGTGGTTGAGCCAGTCGTCGTAGTCGGTGAAGTCCGTGCTGATGTCGCTCGGCTCGTCGGCGGTGGTCTCCGCGTCGGCCTTGAACATCGGCCTCGGGTCGTCCATGAAGTCCGCCGCGGTACGGAGCTCGACCCCGGCGGGAAGCGGCTGCCGCTGCGGGAGCGGGGCGTTCGCCAGGTCGAGGTGCTGGAAGTGCAGCGAGCGGGTCGGCCGGTAGCCGCGCTTCCCGGCGAACGCGCGGGACTCGGGTGTGTCCAGTACCCAGGCGTACACGGCCGTGGCGCCCTCGGCGGCCAGATGTTCCTCTGCTGCGCGCAGCAACAGCGAACCCGCGCCGCGGCCGCGACGGCGGGGGCTGATGTACGCCGTGACCGAGGACTGGCCCGGCTCCGTGCTGTCGTACGCGATGCCCGCGAAGGCCGTGCCGATGACTTCGCCGTCCTCCTCGGCCACCAGCATGCGCATCTTCTTGTCCGGGTGCGCGGTCTCCCGCTCGAAGGCCACGGACTCCCGGGTCGTCACCATGAAGGGAACCGCCGCGCGGCGCACCCGGACCCACGCATCGGTGTCGGCGGGCGTGAACTCACGAACGATCAGCGTCATGTGCGGCACGTTACGTGCGGGGTGTGTTCCGCTGCCTCCTAATTTTCTTCGGTGGGGGACAATCGGGCGGTGACCTTGAAGATCGCCATTGACGTGGACGCCGGTATCGCGCCGTACGAGCAACTGCGCGCCCAGATCTCGGAGCAGGCCCGCGCCGGTGCGCTGCCGGTGGGCTACAAACTCCCGACCGTACGCGGCCTCGCGGAGGAACTCGGTCTCGCCGCGAACACCGTCGCGAAGGCGTACCGCGCGCTGGAGAGCGACGGGGTGATCGAGACGCGGGGGCGGAACGGGACGTTCGTCGCGGCGGCGGGGAGTGCGGCGGAGCGGCAAGTGGCCGCGGCGGCGCGGACGTACGCGGAGCGGGCGCAGCGGCTTGGCCTCGGGCGGGGGGAAGCGCTGGCGGCGGTGGAGGATGCGGTGCGGGCGGCGTACGGGGGGTAGCGCGGCGAGGGGTGCGGTGCGGGTGGTGCGGGTTGCCTGCGGCGCTGTTCCCCTACCCGCCCCTTCCCGGCTGTGACATTTGCGGCTTCGCCGCGGGGGCGCTGCCCCAGTTCGGGAAGGGGCGGGGTGGGGAAAACCGCCGGAGGCCGCTACAGGTACAGGCCCGCGTCCGGGCCGGCCGGCTGGGGCGGGACCGACGCCGGGCCGGTGCCGCGGCGCAGCGCGTACAGCTCCGCCAGGGTCGCGCCGTCGCGCCCGACGCCCTCCTCCGTGCCCAGCCAGCTCACCGCCTCCGCCCGCGTCAGCGACCCCACCTCGATGCGCGCCATGCACCGCCCCGGCCGCACCACCGCCGGATGCAGGCGCTCCAGGTCCTCGTTGGTGGTGACGCCGACCAGGACATTGCGGCCCTGCCCCAGCAGACCGTCCGTCAGGTTCAGGAGGCGGGAGAGTGCCTGGCCCGCCGTGTGCTTGGCCTCGCCCCTGATCAGCTCGTCGCAGTCCTCAAGCAGGAGCAGCCGCCACCGGCCCTTCGCCGAGCCGTCGTCCTCGCCGATCGCGATGTCCATCAGATAGCCGACGTCGTTGAAGAGCCGCTCCGGGTCCAGTACGCAGTCGACCTGGCACCAGTCCCGCCAGGAGCGGGCCAGCGTGCGCAGCGCGGACGTCTTGCCCGTACCCGGCGGGCCGTGCAGCAGGAGCAGCCGGCCCGCGATGTCGTCCGGGGTCACCTTCATCAGCCGGTCCATGGCGTCGGCCACCGGCGCCGTGTAGTTGGGCCGCACCTCGTCCCACGTACCGGCGGCGATCTGCCGGGTGGTGCGGTGCGGGCCGCGGCGCGGGGAGACGTACCAGAAGCCCATCGTGACGTTCTCGGGCTGTGGTTCGGGCTCGTCCTGCATCCCGTCCGTCGCCTGCTTCAGGATCTTTTCCGCGAGGTCGGAGGTGGTGGCGGTCACGGTGACGTCCGCGCCGCGGGTCCAGCGCGACACGAGCAGCGTCCAGCCCTCGCCCTCGGCGAGCGTCGCGCTGCGGTCGTCGTCGCGGGCGGCGCGCAGGACCTTCGCGGACGGCGGGAGGAGTGAGGCGCCCGGTTTGACGCGGTCGATCGACTTGCTGTGGGAGTACGGCTGCTCGCCCGTCGCGAAGCGGCCGAGAAACAGCGCGTCGACGACGTCCGACGGCGAATCGCTGTCGTCGACGTTCAGCCGGATCGGCAGAGCGGCCTCAGGGTTTGCGGACATGGCGCCCATGATCCGGCACGGGGCCGCCCCGTGCACCCCGGTTTCCCACGTTCATCCGTTCCCGGAGCAGCGTGCCGTTACGTGCCTGTTCCTGCGATACCTGCCGGAATGCGAGCCCCCGCCGATACCCTGACCGGTGATGGGACGCCATGGGTGGGACTCCGGGGCAAGGCGGTGGCGGTTCACCGCACTGATCGGCGTGGGCATCGCCGCGATCGCCCTCGTACTGACGATGTGCGCGACCCTTCCCGACGGGACCGGAAGCGGAAACGACCGCGACGGCAACGCCGGCACCACCACCGACGGCGACAAGGTGCACGGCACCCCCGTACCGCCGCGCGCCGCACCGGAGCCCGAGCTCGGCTGGGGCTTCACGCACACCCAGTACAGCGCCGACGAGGGCGACGCGGGCGCCATGCGCCGGGCCGAGGACACGCTGTCCGCGCAGTCGCTGCCCCAGATCCAGCACATCATGGGATGGGGCGCCGAGAACCCGGAACCCTCTCCCGGCCGGTATCAGTTCGACGAGCTGGACAGCCGCGTCGACCTGATCCGCAGGACGGGCGGCACCCCCGTCATTACGCTGTGCTGCGCGCCCGACTGGATGAAGGGCGGCAAGGCGGGCGCGGACAACACCGACTGGAGCAGGCGGTCCCTGGAGACCGCCCCGAGCCCCGAGCACTACGAGGACTTCGCGAAGCTCGCCGGCACCGTCGCCAAGCGCTATCCCGACGTACGCCACTTCATCGTCTGGAACGAGTTCAAGGGCTTCTTCGACGACGGCAGGGGGCGCTGGAACTACGAGGGCTACACCCGCCTCTACAACCTCGTGTACGCCGAGCTGAAGAAGGTCGGCAAGGAGATCCTGGTCGGCGGTCCCTACCTGGTGATGGACAGTTACGAGCCGCGCGACACGACGTACGCCTCCGCTCTCAAGGGGCCCTGGGGCAGCGTCGACCAGCGCGTCCTCGACGCCTACACCTACTGGAACAAGAACAAGAAGGGCGCCGACTTCGTCGTCGTCGACGGCGCCGGCTACACGCGCGACGACGAGCTGCTGCCCGACGAGTTCCGCGCCACGGACAAGCTGACCGCGGTGAGTGAGTGGATCCGCGACCGGTCGGGCGGGCTGCCGGTGTGGTGGGCGGAGTACTACGTCGAACCGGGCGACGACGATGACGACCGCAACGGCTGGAGCGAACCGCACCGCACCGCCGTGCACGCCGCGGGGCTGATGGCGATGGCCCGAGGCGGCGCGAGCACGGCTTTCTACTGGAACCCGCAGAAGAGGGGCGCCGGCCAGTGCGCCGGATGCCTGTGGAGGCCGACTCAGCGGGCCGACGGCGGCGGGGCGCTGCCGATGATGAAGCTGCTCTCGCGGTTCGCGAAGGAGTTCCCGCCGGGGACCCGGTACGACGAGACCGTGCGGGTCGCCGCCGACGACGTACCCCATCTCCGCGTCCTCGCCGACGACGAGACCGTCCTGGTGGTGAACACCCTCGGCCGCCTCGTCAAGGCCGAGGCCGACGGGAAGTCCTTCGACATGAAGGGGTACGAGGTGAAGTGGCTGGCGCGCTGAAGCCGCGCCGGGCCGCCTCTCACCTCATGACATCGTCCAGAAGCGCTGCACCAGCGAGGCCAGCAGCACGGCCAGCAGCGGCAGCGAGAACCAGAACGTGCTCTGGAGCCACCGCAGCTGCCGCACGCCGGGTGCCACCGCCACCCGTACGACCTCGCGCGTCGCCAGCAGCACGATCAGCGCCAGTGCGGCCAGCGCGCCCACCACGGACCACGGCGTCCAGGTGATCTTCGGTCCCGCCGGGCCCGGTGCCGGCTTCTCGACCGGGCCGTCGGGCTGCTCGCGCAGCGCGTACATCGACACGTCCGCGTTCGACAGGACCTTGCTCAGTTCCGGCCGCTTGTCGAGATTCGCGGTCAGCCGCTTCTCCCAGGTGTCCGAGTAGCCCGCGTCGAGCCGCAGGTAGGTCGACTGGCTCCGGTTGATCATGAGGTACGAGTTCGGGCCCGCGTCCTTGAGCGACTTGACCAGGCCCGCCACCAGCACCGGATCCACGGGTGCGAGTGTCGGTACGTAGGTGACCTTCTCCATGTCCCGTGCGCCCCACGGCATCGCGGGCGTGACTTCGTCAACGGGGTCGTTGCTCATCCACAGCAGCCGCACCGACGGATCGTCGTGCGCGTACACGAACTCCATCGCCGCGACCTCGCCGGTCCTGATCCGTTCGAAGGATTCGTTGCCCCAGCGGGAGACGAGGAAGCCGCCCATCAGGAGCAGGCCCGTCAGCAGCGCGGCCAGCGGCGCGAGGCTCTTGCGGTCGGCCTCCCGCTCGGCCGCCGTGACGCCGGTCCGCGGAAAGAGCGCGAGCCCGGCGAGCAGGGCCGCGCCCGGCAGCGCGAACATGAAGACACGCAGGGCTATTTCACCGCCGTACGACTGCATGCCGAAACCCAGGAACGGCACGAAGGCCAGCACGAGCAGTGAACGCTCGCTGTAGCCGGCGAAGCGCCGCCGCCACCAGCCCCAGCACGCGAAAGCCATCACACCGCCGGCCATCGCCACCCGGACGTACAGCACCAGCTTGTGGGTCGAACTGCCGCCCTCGATACGGCCCGAGACGGACGACGTCACATTGCCGCCCACCCCGCCCACCCCGCCGAACAGCTCGTCGAAGTGCCCCGACCAGTACGGCTCGGCGAAGAAGCCGATCCAGACCGCCACCAGTACGGCGAACAGCATCGGCAGACCACGCAGCGTCGACCGGCCCGCCATCACCAGGACGGCGAGCACCCCGAGCATGACGAACGGCGTGAGCTGGTGGGCGGGGACGGTGGCCGCGAAGAGGCCGACGAGCACCAGCAGCAGCACCGCCTTCTCGCGCCGCCCCGCCGGCCTGACCTCCGCCTCGCCCGGGCGCCGCTTCGTCCCCAGCACGCGTGGCTCACGGAACCAGACCAGCAGCACGGCGACGAAGGCGAGATACATCCCGTACGTGAAGCCCTGCGGCGAGAAGTAGTCCTGTCCGACCCAGCCGCTGAGTACGAAGATCCACGCCCCGGCCCACTTGGCGCGCCAGCTCGCCCGCATCGAGCGCGTCAGGAGGAAGAGCGGCGGCAGATAGAGCAGTTGCATGGCCGTCGGCCACCAGCGGATCACCGACGACATGTCCGAGACGCCGCACGCCTCGGCGACGAAGGTGGCCACGGCGAAGAACCCGGGCCAGCTCCAGCGCGCGTCGAGGTCGGGCACCGCCGTGCCGGTCCTGTCGATGTAGTCCATGAAACCGAGGTGCTGCCAGGCCGTCGGGAAGCGCGGTTCGGCCTCCAGTACGGCGGGCAGCGCGTGCAGCGACACCACCGTGGCGAGCAGCACCGCTGTCAGCAGTACGGTCCGTGGCCGGTCCAGCCACAGCAGCGAGGCGAAGGCCAGCGCGAGCAGGCCCGCGCCGAGCAGCGTCGCCGACGGCAGTACGGAGATCAGCCCGAGGCCGCCCATGCGGTCGAGACCGGCCTCGCCGAGGTCACGCACCGGCAGCCAGTAGAGCGCGAGGGCGGCCAGGAGCAACAGTCCGACGCCGAGTTCGGGGACCTGGAGGCGCAGGGCGCGCAGTGAAGCCGCTCGCCGCTCGCGTTCCTCTCGCTCGTCGCTCGCCTCGCTCGCCTCGGAGGATGGTGTGGCAGCCGGTACGGACGAGGGGGAGCGGGGCGACGGAATCACCCTCGGCAGCGGCGACTTGAGCGCCCACGTCGGCCGGTGGTCACGCTCATCGGCCTTGCCGCCCCCCGGCACCGGCGTCCCGGCGGCCGGAGTCTCCGGCCCCGGCCGCACATCGGGCCGGCGCTCCGGGTGGTCGAAGTCCAGCCGCGCCCCGAGCGGCATCGTGGGCGCGTCGAGCGCCGAGCGCAGCGCCCAGCGCGTCCCGAACTCGCCGCCGGCCGCCGTTTCCGCATCCGTACGGTCGCCACGGGGGGAGCCGGCCGCGTCGCCGCGGTCACCGTCGACCGCCAGGTCCGCCAGGTCGCCGTCCGGGGCCGCCGCGTCCGCGCCCGACGGCCCGGCGGGCGGCGCCGAACGCACGACGCGGTACAGCATCACGCCCGCGACCGAGGCCACGACCGCCAGGCTGGAGATCTCCGCGATTCCCGCCCCGACGAGCCCCATGCGCGGCAGCAGCAGCAGTGTCAGGCCGAGCACCAGAACGCACAGCCCGCCCTGGAGGTAGGCGAGCGGGGAGGTGCGGCTCTGGGCGCGCAGGACCGCGAAGTACACCTCTATGACGACGCGCAGCAGCGCGCCGACGGCGAACCAGCGCAGCAGCGGCGTCGCGGCGTCCGCGTACCCCTCGCCGAACACGCCCAGGATGTACGGGGCGCCGAAGAACAGGATCGCCGCGACCGGCAGCATGATGCGCGCCATGCGGCGCAGCGCGGCGCGGCAGTTCCGGGCGAGTGTGCTGGGGTCGTGCGCGCCTTCCACCGTCAGCGAGGCACCCATGTTGATCGCGAGCAGGTTGACCGTGCCGCTGATGGTGGTGGTGATGTAGAAGTACGCGTTGTCCTCGGAGCTGACCTGCGAGGCGACGATCACCGGCACCGCGTAGACGACGGCCAGCGAGAACAGCGACCCCGTGTAGTCGCCCGCCAGGAACCGGCCCATCTGCCGCAGCGTCGGCGGCTGGGCGCGGTCCTCGGTGGCCGCCACGTGCCGCGGCGCCAGACGCCGGAAGACCAGCCACCCCAGCGGGATCACGGACACGGCGATCGCCGCGACCCATGACACGAAGACGCCCGCAGTGGGGACCGAGGCCGCGATCACGATGAGCAGCACCAGCTTGACGGCGGAGAAAACGGTATTGCCGACGGGCACCCACAGCGCGCTGCGCAGGCCTGTCAGTACCCCGTCCTGGAGCGTGAGCAACGACCAGGCGACGACGGCGAGCACGAAGCCGATGCCGTTCACGGGGCCGTCCAGGAAGCTGTACGAAGGGCCCCACAGGCTGAGCGTGGACAGGAAGACCAGCGCCGCCACCGCGACCACCACGGAGCTTCCCGCGTACGTCTGCCAGACCAACCGCCCGGTCCTGCGCCCCGCCACCGGTATGAAGCGCGCGAGCGCTCCGGTGAGCGTCAGTGCGGTCAGGCCGGCCAGCAGCTTCATCGCGGCGATGGCCGCCGAACCCTGACCGACCGCGGACTCCGAGTAGTAGCGGGCCGCTGCCAGCCAGAAGCTCAGGCCGAGCAGCGCGCTGATGCCCGTATTGAGCATCAGCGCGTAGGCGTTGCGGAAGAGCGGATTCCCGCCGCCCTTCCCCGGCAGCCGCAGGCGGCGCCCGGACGACGGCTGCCGTGTCGCCGGGCTTTCGGCGCTCCCGGCCCGGGCGGTGGTCGTGTCAGACACGGCTCCTGCTTACCTTCCGGCCGGCCGCTCGGACCCTGCGGACCACGGCGTACCCCTTGGTGAGGAGCCGGTCCCCGGCGAAGTCACGGCCGGCCGGCCGGCCCTCCACCAGCCGCTCGAACTCCTCGATACCGGTTCTGCGCCGTACGGTCACCCGCTCCAGGGCGTACGGCCCCTGGCGCCGCTCGGCGAGGGCGTTGCCCACGGCGAGCGACTGCGCGAAACCGGCCTCGCGTACGGTGCGGCGCACGCGCCGGCTGGAGTAGCCGTACGGATAGGCGAAGGAGACGGGCCGGGTGCCCAGCTCCTCCGTGAGGATCTCGCGGCAGCGCACCGTCTCGGACCGCAGCTCGGCGTCGGCGAGCTGGTCCATCTGCGGGTGCGTGTGACTGTGGCCCCCGATCTCGGCCCCAGCGGCCGCGAGTTCCCGTACCTGGTCCCAGTCGAGCATGGTGTCGATCGCGCCCCCGCCGTCGTACGGGCCGCGCAGCCAGCCCGTCGAGACGAAGAGGGTGGACGCGAAACCGTGCTTGGCGAGGGCGGGGAGGGCGTGCCGGTGCACGCCCTCGTAGCCGTCGTCGAAGGTGATCAGCACAGGACGCTCGGGCAGCTTGCCGCCGCCCCGCCAGGCCGCGCCCAGTTGGGCCGTGGTGAGCGGGGTGAAGCCGCGCTCGCCGAGCAGTTCCATCTGCTCGGCGAACGCCTCGGGAGAGACCGAGAGGGCGTACGCCGCCCTGGCGGGCCGGTGCCCCACCGCGTGGTACATCAGAATCGGAACCGACCCGTTCACCGCCCCTCACCTCGCACCTGCGGTCTCCCGGCGGCGAGCCAGGGCGCCGAGCCCTGGCCCGCTACCGGGTCTGTGCCCGGTACTTGCGGGTCTGTGCCCGCTACCGGGGCTGCGCCCGCGACCGGAACAGAGCTCCGGACCGCGTCCCGGGTCGGCGCCGAGGTCGGCTCGGGTACCGAGAACGCGCCCCCGGTCCTGCGGGCGCGGATGCTGCCGAGTACGTATCCACTCGCCGCTGCCGCCACCCCGGCCACAATGGCCCCGGCCCGGCCCGCGCCGCCCGGTCGCCCGAGGGCCGCGTCGCGCAGCCCTCGGGCGACACCGGCGGGAAGCACCCGTGTCGTGTAGCGGCGTTCGGACTCAAGTCCTCTGGCCGCGCCCACACTTCGCGTCACGAGTGCCTTCGACAACCCCTCGGCGTACGCACGCGTACGGAAGTAGCCGAAGCGCTCCCGGACGGCCGGGACCTTGTGGTGGATCACCGAGCGGTCGTCGATCAGCAGCACCGCGTCCGGCAGGACCCGGGTGAGCCTGATGCACAGCTCCGTCTCCTCGCAGCCCAGCGGCCGCTTGTCGCCGTCCCTGCCGATGCCGGTGGCGAAGCCGCCCGCCGCGTCGAACGCCGACTTGCGGAAGGAGGCGTTCCCGCCCAGCACATTGCGGACCCGCACCCGTCCCGGCGGCAGGCCCTTGTACGTACAGCCGACGACCCAGTCGAACTCCTCGGGGAACCAGTCCGGTCTGCGGCCGGACGCCCAGGCGGGCATGGTCCTGCCCCCGACGGCCATCACGCGCGGGTCCTCGTACCCCTCGGCGAAGTGCCGCAGCCAGTCGCGCTCGGCCACGGCGTCGTCGTCGAGGAAGGCGACGATCTCGCCGCGGGCGGCGGCGATACCGGTGTTGCGGCCCGCGGAGAGGCCGCGGGGGCCCGCGTTGGCGAGCACCCGCACCTCCTCGTGTGCCTCTTCGTACTCCTTGCCCAGCCGCTCCAGCAGTGCCGGATTGTGGTCCACGACCAGCAGTGTCTCGGCGGCGGGCCGTGACTGGCGGCGTACCGAGCCGACCGCCGCGAGGATGTCCTCCCAGCGGTCCTCGGTGTACACGCAGATCACCACCGAGATGTCCAGGTGGCTCAAGACACCTCTCCCCGGCCGGCGCCGGGCGCGAAAGCCGGCGGGCGCCGCCGTCCGGTGCGCCGCTTCCCCTGCTCCTTCAGAATCACTCTGAGGACGCGCAGTCCGTCCCGTACGGCACTGAGGTTGCTCATGCCGTGGATGCGGACGTACTCGTGGCTGGGTATCTCCTGGACCCGCAGGCCGGCCTTGACGACCCGGATGTTCATCAGGGTCTCCACCTCGAAGCCCGTGCAGTCGAGGTCGATCTTGTCGAGGCAGTGCCGCCAGAAGGCGTTGTAGCCGTAGCACAGGTCGGTGTAGCGGGCGCCGAACTTGGCGTTGACCACGGCGCACAGCACCCGGTTCCCGAGCTTGCGGATCGGCGTCATGTCGTCCGTGCCGCCGCCGTTGGCGAAGCGCGAGCCCTTGGCGAAATCGGTCCCCGAGACGAGCGCCGACACGTAACTGACGATCTCGTGTCCGTCGGCCGAACCGTCCGCGTCGACCATCACGATGATTTCGCCGGTGCTGGCGGCGAATCCGCTGATCAGTGCGTCGCCCTTGCCTTTCCCGCGCTGTCTGACGACCTTGATTCCGGGCCAGAGATCACGGGCCACCTGGACGGTGTCGTCGGTCGAATTCCCGTCTACCAGGATCACTTCGTAATCCACGCGGGAAGGGTCTTGAAGACGTACGGGAGATTCTCCGCCTCGTTCATGGCGGGTATGACGACGCTCACCGGTGGTGCTATGGCGAGATGCGAAGAGATTGGCCGGTAGTGGCCGTACTGGTTGCCGGATATTAAAGGATCTTGCCCCTCGATCGCAGGGCGGAGGAATGAGCTCATGAGTCTTTTCCCTCTCCACCGGTGGACCGCCCGCCCCCGGGCGGTCCGGATGAGTTTCCGGTTCGAAAGGGGGGTTCTCACCCGGCCCATGACGACATGTCACTCCGTACTGGACGGGCAAGCTGGCATTGCTGATCGCGCGGCCCGTGACTCGGCACAGTGGTCGCCGAGCACGGTACCCCCCTACCGCGCCCCCGCCCCGGACACCATCGCGACGCTTGAGCCCTCCCCTGAGCCGCTTTGATGATGGACCGATGCGGGTGGATGTACGACGGTATTGACGATTGGGCCTGTATGGCAAGACCTGGAACGCGACCTTGCTTTTTTGTGCTTTTGTTCTTACGCCGACGGCCGCGTACGGAAGCGTCCGGATCTGAATTCGCCGATCCGCTTCAGCAGTTTATCGGCGGGCTCGAACAGTTCCCGCCGTTCGACAACTGTATTGCGCAGCGCCCGGACCGGGGCGCGGTGCGCCCAGTGTCCGAGAGCGACCGGGTGATGTCGCATCACCCACCCCTCAGAGACCATGATTTCGCGGGTCTTGAGGGAATCCTTGTACTGTTTCTGGCCGCGGCCGAGATCGACGTACGCGATACCGCCGGCGGCCGCCGCTTCGGCAATACGCAGGTGCAGGAGCAGGCCGGGCGAGAATTTCGCGAACTCCGGGTCATAGGCCGGAAACCAGCAACACATGATCCTTTCCGAACGTGGACCGAAATGCGCGGCGATCGGCCGGCCGTCCGCGTAGAGCACCGAGAGCAGGCCGCTGAAGGACGGGCTCCTGGTGTGGAACAGATGCCGCACGAGCCCGACGATCCAGGGCTGGGTGAAGCGGTCGCTGCGCCCGGTCCTGCGGTACTGCGCAGACTTCCAGCGCATCAGCGTGCGCAGCGCCGCCGGGTCGCGCTCGTCGTGCACGTAGGTCAGTTCACCGACCGCCCGGAGCAGCTTGCGCTCCTTGGCGAAGGTCGACTTGAGGAATTTCGGCGAGTTCTTCCGCAGGTGGGCGAGGTACGCCTCGTAACCGTCCTGCGTGTCGATCACGGGGGAAGGGAACGCACCCGTGACGCCTGCCTCGAACGGCCGCTGCCCCTGCGCCAGATGATCGAATTCCCACACCGCGAGCCCGCACCCCCGCAGCAGTTCCCGCGCGTCCCACTCGAAGCCGGGTCTGTGTACGAGCCCCTGACTGTCCGAGACGCCGAGACCGATGGCCCGGCCGACGCCGGTGGCGGATCTGTGGTGCGGGAAGAAGGCCGCGGGCTCACCGCCTTCTTCGCGTACGACGGCTATGCGCACCCCGCGCCGGTACCGGCCCATGGCCAGTGTGAACTCGGGGGAGAGGAAAGGGTTCGCCAGCTCCGGCGAACCGTGGAGGTGGGCCTTCGACTGTATGGCGGTCCAGGCCGCCCGGTCGGCGGCGCTGAGCTCGCCGGGGCGGTGCACGCTGATGTCCATGTCAGGAGGTCCGCCTTCTCGCCGTAGGACTGCCGGGGCGCCGTACCAGTGCCAGGAGGAAGAGCGGGGCGCTGATTGCGGCGACCGCCGCGACCCCGCCCCTGACCGACCAGTTGTGCGTGGCCAGCATCGCCTGGGCCACCAGCAGGTTGAGCGCGACGGCTCCCGCCGCCGATGCGACCATGCGGCCCAGTGGCTCCAGGCCCCGAAGTGCCGCGGCCACGGCCGAAGCCGGCGCCACGATCAGGAAGAAGAGAGTGAACGGCGCGCGCAGTGGCGACGCCAGGTCGGCGAGCGCCAGCACGGCGCCGACCCCCGATACCGCGAGCGCCGCGCCCGCGAGAACGGGCAGCGAGTCCGCGGCAGCTGCTAATGGCTTGTTACCGATGGTCCGCATTGGCGACTTTGCCCCCCGACGCGCCGGATGCCGGGCTTCAATGTCGCTCAGCCCACACGGGTGCGTCAAGGATGCGGAGAGAATGTGCGGAAGATCCCAGGCGAAAGTTCTTGGCATGGACACTTCCGGTGATGTATGGGGGCTGCTACGAAAGTTGAGGCGGAAATCCTGCTAAGGGAGGTTCCATGAAACTGTCCCGAATCGCGGCATTCTCATCCTCACTCCTGCTCACCGCCGCCCTCGCCCTCACCGGGGCGAGCGCGGCGCAGGCGGCCCAAGAGGCCGAATCCCTGGACTATGTGGCCCTCGGCGACTCCTATTCCTCGGGTGTCGGCGCCGGCAACTACGACAGCGCGAGCGGCGCCTGCAAGCGCACCCCGCGCGCCTACCCGGCCCTGTGGGCGGCGTCCAACTCACCCTCGACGTTCGCGTTCACCGCTTGCTCGGGCGCTCGTACGGGTGATGTGACAGCCGGTCAGCTCGGCCCGCTCACCCCCTCGACCGACCTCGTCTCCCTCACCGTCGGCGGCAACGACGCCGGCTTCGCGGACGTCATGACGACGTGCGTCACCCAGTCCGAATCCGCCTGCCTGGCCCGGATCGCCGAAGCACGCGCCTACGTCGACTCCACCCTGCCCGGCAAGCTCGACTCCGTGTACGCGGCGATCAGAGCGAAGGCCACAACGGCGCACGTCGTCGTGCTCGGCTACCCCCGCTTCTACAAGCTGAACGGCGGTTGCGTCGCCGGGCTCACCGAGCGGGAACGCGCCGCGATCAACGACGCCTCCGACTACCTCAACACCGCCACCGCCAAGCGCGCGGCGGACCACGGCTACACCTTCGCGCAGGTCACTCCGGCCTTCACCGGCCACGAGATCTGCTCGTCGGCGCCGTGGCTGCACAGCGTGAAGTGGTCCAACATCGGCGAGTCGTACCACCCGACCGCGGCCGGCCAGTCGGGCGGCTACCTGCCCGTCTTCACCTCCGCCGCCTGATCTGCGTATCCGCCGAATTGCCGGCCGTGTAGGAGGCCTCGTCCGTAGGGCCAGGGGTCTCCTGCTCGCACGTCACCGAGAACGACACGGAGTTGGAAGTGGCCCGCACCGGACTCCTGACCTCCACGCTGATCCCGTCGCGACGGGTCTCGCCCTCCTTGTACGTCAGCTCCGTGTGGTTCACCTGCTTCGACTTCTCCTCGCCCGCGCCGAAGCTCAGCGTCTTCCACCCGGAGTCGGAGGACTCACCGCTCGCGGTCACCCACCGGTAGCCGACCTCGACGGGGACGCGTCCGACCGTGAACGTCGCGGTGAAGGACGGCGCCTCGGCCTCGGGCGGCGGGCAGGTGCCGGAGTAACTGCCGTTCACCGTCGTGAGGGTGACTTTCACGGACTGGTGCGGCGGGGTGGTCGTACCCCCGTTGCCGCCGCCGTGGCCCCCGGTCCCGCCGTTCCCGCCGGTGGCGCCGCCGCTGTTCCCCCCATTCCCGCCGGTCCCGCCGTTGCCTCCGGTGTCCCCGCCCGTGGAGCCGCCGGTACTGGCGCCGTCCGTCCCGCCGTCGTCCGAACCGCCGCCGGACCCGCCGCCGTCATCGCCCCCGCCGGATCCGGTGCTGCCTCCGTCGCCGCCGCCGGTGGTGCCGGACGAGGTGCCGCCCGCAGCCGCACCCGGGTCGTCGTCGGCGTTCATCAGCGCCCACGTGACGCCCCCGACGGCGAGCAGCAGCGCCGTCACCCCCGCCACCAGCACCACGACGCCCCGCCGCCGCGACCCGTCCCGCGTCGTGGTGGAGGCCGTCGCCGCGGGGAGGGGCTCGGGCGGCGGAAGAGGCGTGGGGCTGCCGTACGGGGACGACCCCGAGACCGGCGTGGAGCCCGTGACGGTCGGGCTGTACGGACCGGCCGCGAACGCCGCGGCCCCGGTGCCCGGCGTACCCCCGGACCCCACGGCCCGCAGCATGCGCTCCGCCTCCCCGGCGGACATCCGCTCCGCCGGATCCTTGCGCAGCAGCCCCTCGATCACCGGCGTCAGCGCACCCGCCCGCGCCGGGTACGGCAGTTCCTCGTCGACCACGGCGCGCAGGGTGGAGAGCGGAGTGTCGTGCCGGAACGGCGAATTGCCCTCGACCGCGGCGTACAGCAGCACCCCCAGCGACCACAGGTCCGACTCGGGCCCGGGCGTACGTCCCATCGCACGCTCCGGCGCCAGGAATTCGGGCGACCCGATCAGCTCGCCGGTCATCGTGAGCGCCGAGCTGCCCTCGACCATCGCGATACCGAAGTCCGTCAGTACGACACGGCCGTCATTGGCGATCAGTACGTTGCCGGGCTTCACGTCCCGGTGCAGTACGCCCGCCTCGTGCGCCGCGCGCAGGGCGGCCAGGACCTCGGTGCCGATCCGGGCGGCCCGCTGCGGGGAGAGTCGCCCCTCCCCGTCCAGTACGTCGGAGAGCGACAGCCCGCGCACCAGCTCCATCACGATCCACGGGCGGCCCTCGTCGGTCGCCACGTCGTACACGGTGATCACATTGCGGTGCGAGACACGGGCCGCCGCCCACGCCTCGCGCTCCAGCCGCGCGTACAGCCGCTGTCCGTCGGTGGCGCCGAGCCCGGACGGCGCCCTGACCTCCTTCACGGCGACCTCGCGGCCCAGGACGTCGTCGCGGGCGCGCCACACGACGCCCATTCCGCCCTCGCCCAGCGGTGCCAACAGGCGATACCGGCCCGCGATCACCCGCTGCTCATTGCCCGGCTGTTCACTCACTGGCGAGCCCCCTATCCGCAGCAGAGCGGCATCGCGGTAGAAACCACTCCAAGCTAGCTCAACTCCGGTCCGCTGCCGCCCCCTTGGGCGTCAATCCGCCCGCCGAGAGGATCGCGGCGCGCAAACTGTCCAACTCGCCCTGGAATCGGACGTATGCGATGCGTAATCGCCGAGTGGTCGTCAACCCCCGTACAGGCGTGGTGAATCACACGGGCGGGATACACGAGTGTCTCGACGGGGCGATAGGGTTAACCTGCCCGGGCCGGGTGCCCTCGTACGGGTGGGGAGTGACATGGAACAGATAACGGTGCGCAGGCCTCGAGTGCCTGCGATCACATGCGGGAGCGGTGCGACCAGTTCGCGCCTCGACCGCCATCTCGCGGTGCTCGGTGGACCAGCCGTCCCGCGTGGTGAGGCGGCCGAGGCGACGCTGCTGATGCGCGAGCTCACGTCACGTGATGTCGCGCACTCGCGGACGAGCAGGAGCGCGCGTGTCTCGCTCTTCGCCCCGCTGCGACGGCTGCGTCGATCGCTTTTCGGCAGCCGCCACTGACAGGGCGCGGACCAGAGTTACGGACCGCTCAGGCGACCACACCGTCCCGGCGCAGCGCTGATACCTGTACGTCCGTCATCCCCAGGCCGTGCAGCAGCGCGTCGGTGTGCTCGCCGAGGGCGGGAACCGGGCCCATCAGCGGGTCCGGCCCGCCCGGCATCGTGATCGGCGGCAGCATCGCCCGCAGCGGCCCCGCCGGTGAATCGATCTCCCGCCAGCGGCCGCGCGCCGCCAACTGCGGATGCGCCGCCACATCGGCCACCGTGTTCAGCCGGGCACAGGCGATCCCGGCCGCCTCCAGCGCCGCGATCGCCTCCGGAGCACTCATCACTGCCAGCGCCTCGGCGACGACGGCGTCCGTCTTGACCCGGTTGCCCGTCCGCGCGGTGTTCGTGGCGAAGGCGGGATCGTCGGCCAGTTCCGGCCGCCGGAGCACCTGCCCGGCGAGGCGCCGCCACTCCCGGTCGTTCTGCACCGACAGCAGCACCTGACCGCCGTCCGCCGTCGGGTAGGCGTCGTACGGGCAGATCACGGCGTGCGCGACCCCGGTGCGGGCGGGCGCCTCACCCCCATGCATCCCGTGGTGCAGCGGATGCCCCATCCACTCACCGAGCGCCTCCAGCATCGAGACCTCGACCGGCCCGCCGAGACCGGTGTTCGCGCGCCGCAGCAGAGCGGCAAGCACACCGGAGAACGCGTACATCGCCGCCGCGATGTCGGCCGCCGGGATGCCGGCCTTCACCGGCTGCCCGGGGGTGCCGGTCACGGACACGAGCCCCGCCTCGCACTGGACGAGCATGTCGTACGCCCGCTTGTCGGCGTACGGCCCGTCGGGGCCGTATCCCGAGATGTCGACAGCGACCAGGCGGGGATGCGCCGCGCACAGGGTCGCGGCATCAAGACCGAGCCGTGCCGCCGCCCCGTTGGCGAGGTTCTGCATGAACACGTCCGCCCCCGCGACGAGTTGCCGTACCACGTCGAGCCCGCGCGGGTCCTTCAGATCCACGGCGAGGGACTCCTTGCCCCGGTTGCACCACACGAAGTGCGACGCGAGGCCGCGCGCGGCGGTGTCGTAGCCACGGGCGAAATCGCCGCCGTCCGGGCGCTCGATCTTGATGACACGGGCGCCGAGGTCGGCGAGCTGTCGGGTGGCGAAGGGCGCCGAGACTGCTTGTTCGACCGCGACGACGGTGATCCCGTCCAGGGGCAGGGGCTGAGTGCTCATGAGAGAACTGACTATCGTGTACGTCACACCTTTGTCACCCGGACATGTTGGCGGAGAACCCCGGGGAGCCGGCGTGCGAATCGGCCGCCCCGTACAACAACGGCCCGGCGCCCGGGCCGCCGTTCACCGCCCGCTGTTCGCGTACTTGCGGACGGCGAGCGGCACGAAGACCGCGAGCAGCACCAGCGACCAGGCGATCGTCCCCGCCACGGGGTGGGCGACGGGCCAGGCGGCGTCCACTGCCGGTGCGGCGTTCCCGCAGAGGTCGCGCACGGCCGTGGCCACGGCGCTGATCGGGTTCCACTCGGCGACCGGACGCAGCCAGCCCGGCAGGTTGTCGGTGGGGATGTACGCGCTGGAGATCAGCGGCAGGATGAAGGTGGCGCTGCCGAGCTGGCCGGCCGCCTCCTCGTTGTGGATGAGCAGGCCCAGGTAGCAGCCGAGCCATGCGGTGGCGAAGCGGAACAGTACGAGGAGACCGAAGGCGCCGAGCGCCGCGAGCGCCCCGCCCTCGACGCGCCAGCCGACCGCGAGCCCCACCAGGGCCAGCGGCACCATGCCGGCGGCCGTGATCAGCAGATCGGCGGCGGTCTGGCCGAGCGGCACCGCCGCCCGGCTCATCGGCATCGTACGGAAACGGTCCATCACGCCGCGGTGGGAGTCCTGGGCGGCCTGGAACATGCCGCTCATGATGCCGTTGGCGGCGGTCGCGGCGAGCAGCCCCGGCACCAGGAACGCGCGGTACTCCTGGCCCGGCACGGCGAGCGCGCTGCCGAAGACGTAGCCGAAGAACAGCAGCATGGTGACCGGCATGGTCTGCATGAGGATCGGCACGCCCGGAGCGTGCTTGACGCGCTGGAGGTGACGGCCGAGCATCGCGGTGCCGTCGTACACGATCGTGCTCATGCGGCGTGCTCCTCAGGGGTGTTGCGGCCGGGGCCGGGGGCAGGGCTGCGGTGAGGGCCTCGGTCGGTGAGGCGCAGGAAGACTTCGTCGAGGGTCGGCGGGCGCAGGCTCGCGTCGACGACCGGCACGCCCGCCGCGTCGAGTTCCCGGACGATACGGGGGAGGGTGAGCGAGGGGTCGGCAGCGACGGCCCCCACGGTGCGGCGCTCGTGGTCGAGTACCGGCTCGGCGCCGGTGAGCTGGTCGAGTACGGCGGCCGCGGGGAGCATCGCGGACCCGTCGGCGACGACCACTTCCGCGTACGCGCCGATACGGGCCTTGAGTTCGGCGGGGGTGCCGGTGACGGCTGCCCGGCCCTGGTCGATGAGCACGATGTCGTCGGCGAGCCGGTCCGCCTCCTCCAGGTACTGCGTGGTGAGCAGCACGGTCGTGCCCCGGTCCGCCAGGTCGCGTACGGCGTCCCAGATCTGGTTCCTGCTGTGCGGGTCGAGTCCGGTGGTCGGCTCGTCGAGGAACAGCACCTCGGGCCGGGTGAGCAGGCTGGCCGCGAGGTCGAGGCGGCGGCGCATGCCGCCCGAGTAGGTGCGGGCGGGGCGGTCGGCGGCGTCCGTGAGCTCGAAGCGTTCGAGGAGTTCGTCGGCGCGGGCGGGGCCGGCCGCGCCCCTGATGCGCAGCAGCCGGGCGAACAGCCGCAGGTTCTCGCGGCCGGACAGCTCGCCGTCGACCGACGCGGACTGGCCGGTGACGCCGATCGCGCGGCGCACGGCGCCGGGGGCGTCGCGGACGTCGTGGCCCGCGACGGTGGCCGTGCCGGAGTCGGGGGTGGTGAGCGTGGTCAGGACGCGGACGGCGGTGGTCTTGCCGGCGCCGTTCGGGCCGAGGATGCCGCAGACGGTGCCCTCGGCGACTGCGAGGTCGAGGCCGCGCAGGACGCGGACGGCGCCGAACCGCTTCTCCAGACCCTCACTAAAGTACAGCGTACGTAGTTGTCATGCGCTCACGGTACCGCACTACGTACGCCGTACGTAACTAGGATGGTGGGCGAGGTGATGATCCATGGCAGTCGGCGGGCGTTCCGCGACACCCGAGGTGATCTGGGCCCGCCCCGAACGGGCCGGCCGCGGACCCAGGCCGGCGTACAGCCGCGCCGACATCGCGGCCGCGGCGGTGCGGATC
This sequence comes from Streptomyces sp. ISL-99, assembly GCF_018614005.1. Classification (NCBI taxonomy): domain Bacteria; kingdom Bacillati; phylum Actinomycetota; class Actinomycetes; order Kitasatosporales; family Streptomycetaceae; genus Streptomyces; species Streptomyces sp. ISL-99. The sequence continues at coordinate 34,653 of NZ_JAGGPC010000024.1, read as the reverse complement.
GCGGACGCGGAGGGGCTCGACGCGGTGTCGATGCGCCGAGTGGCGGCGGAGATCGGCTGCGGCACGATGTCGCTCTACAACTACGTGCCGCGCAAGGAGGACTTGTACGAGCTGATGGTCGACGCGGTCGGCGGCGAGTACGAGTTCCCCGAGCGCCCGTCGGGGGACTGGCGCGCCGACATGCTGGCGCTGGCGCACCAGACGCGGGCACTGATGCACCGGCACCCGTGGCTGCCGGGCCTGATGTCGCCGGTGTACGGCTTCGGTCCCCACGTGCTCCGGTACCTGGAGCACTGCCTGACCTGCCTGGACGGGCTGGATGCGGCGCAGGGCACGAAGCTGGAGCTGGTGGCGACGGTCAACGGCATGGTCACGACGTACGTCGGCAACGAGCTCGCCACCGCCGAGCGCGCGCGCTCCCTGCCCTGGTCGCCGGAGCAGGAGAACGCGGCGCGGGCCGCCTATCTCGGGCGCGAGATCGCCACGGGCAAGTACCCGCGGGTGGCGCGGGCGTTCGCGGAGGACTCGGGTCCGGTGGACCTGGACGCGGCTTTCGACCGGATGCTGGGCCGAGTCCTGGACAGCTTCATGTAGCGACCGGCGGTCCCGCAGCCCCTGCGACCCGTAGCCACCGGCGGCCCCGTGGCCCCTGCGACCCGTAGCCACCGGCGGCCCCGTGGCCCCTGCGGGGCATTTCCCCACCCCGCCCCTTCCCGAACTGGGGCGCTGCCCCAGACCCCGGCCCTCAAGCGCCGGGCGGGCTGGAGGGAGCCGGGGGCGGCTGGGGCTCCGCCCCAGGCCCCGCTCCTCAAACGCCGGAGGGGCTGGATGATGCAGCAGCGAAATCCAGCCCGTCCGGCGTTTGAGGACACGCCCGTAGGGCGTCCGGGGGTCTGGGGGCTTGCCCCCAGTTCGGGAAGGGGCGGGGTGGGGAAGGAGCCGCCCGCAGGGCATGTGCCGGTGGCCAGGTTAGAGCAGGGCGAACTGGCCCTCCGGGCCCTCCTCCTGGTGGTCCAGGACCGACGCGGGGCGCCGCGCCGCATCCGGGACCGGCAGCACGCCCGCCTCCGTCAGGTCGTCGCGGGTGATCCCGGCCCCGGCCCCCGCGACCGCCTTCCGCAACTCCTCCCGGCCGGCCTCCAGCTCACCCAGCAGCGCCAGCACCGTGATGAGTTCGAGCAAGTCGGACGTCCACTCCTGCGGCCACTCCGCAGGGCGGATCGCCTCCAACGTGCCCGGCTCACCCCGCGCGGTACGCCGCTCGAACCACATCTCCAGCACCCGCACTCCGCCCACCTGAAAGTCCCAGGCCGCGGCCGGTACGGGCGACACCCGGCCCTCGCCGAGGTGCAGCGCCTCCGTCTCCGCGTCGTACCGCAGCGCGGAAGGCCACGCCGGGACCGCCGCCCGTACGTACGGGCGGCGGCCACCCGGCAACCGGGGTCGCTCTCCGCCCCGTGCCCCCCGCACCTGCACCGCGGTCATCCGCCGCCCGAGCTCCACACCCGCCGCCCAGACGTCCGGCCCCGCGGGCAGCGGCACCACCGCGCCGGCGGGTGAGGGTTCGGCAGCGGCGAGCGCCCAGGCCAGTACGTCGCCGGCAGCGACTGCGTGCCCGTAACGCGCGCTCAGCAGCGGCAGCAGCCCCGGTGCCAGGTTCGGCTCACGGCCGCCGGGGCGGCGGTGCAGCGGGCGGATGCGGCCGGGGCGCCCGGCGGGGGAGCGGCCGTCCGGCAGCAGCGCGCTGACCAGCACACACGGCCCCGGCGTCGCCTGGGGCACGTAACCCGGCTCCACGGCGAAGAGCTGATGCGAGTCGTCGGCCACCCGCCACAGCTCCGGCCGGGCGGCGTCGATCAGCCGGTGGTCGGGGATCAGCCACTGCTCGTCGAACGGGCCGTGCATGACGCGCACCGGCTCCGGGCAGGGGCCGCTCTCGCGCGCCAGGCGGCCCGTGCCGGTGCGCTGCCCCGGCAGCGCGGCCACCGAAGTACGCGTCGTACGCGCCCGCGTGGACGAGAAGAGCTCCTCGCGACGCCCGGCGTCCTCTGCCCGTACCAGCGCCTCCCAGCGGGCCCGTAGCGTACGCCTGTCCGGTGCGAGCACCCAGTCGCGGCCCAGCCGCATGGGCGCCACCGACCAGGGCATGAGTTCGCCGAGCAGCGGGGCTTCGGACCGCGTCGTGCTCATGCGGCCAACCATGCGGGCAACCATGCGGGCAACCATGTCGGCATCGTAACCACGGCGGGCGGCGCGCCGGTCAGTGCGCGTCCACCGTCACCGAGAAGGAGAAGCGGTCGCCCCGGTAACGGATACGCGCCACATCCACCACCCGGCCGTCCCCGTCGTACGTCACACCCGTGTAATGCAGGATCGGGCTGAGCAGCGGGACCTTGAGGAGGTCCGCCGTCTCCGGGTCGGCGAGCCGCGCCTCCACCGTGTCCGTGATCTTGCTGATGCGTACGCCCATCACGTCCCGCAGCACCTTCGTCATCGGCCAGCGTTCGAGATCGGCCACATCGAGCCCGGCGGCGATCTCCGGCCGCACCGCGTTCTGCGCCCAGTTGGTCGGCTCGCCGCTCTCGCCGTCGCAGCGCAGCCGCCGGTAGGTGACGACCTGGTCCGTGTCCGGGAAGTACTCGACGAGTTCGCCGGGGACGGGCGTGGGCCCGTGCCCCAGGATCGTCGTCAGCTCGCCGGACTGCTGGGCCACGATCGCGTCGATCGAGCCGAGCAGCCGGCGCGGGGCTCCGCGCCTGGCGCCCGGCTCGATGAACGTGCCGCGCCGCCGGTGCCTGCTGATCAGGCCCTCGGCCTCCAGCTCCTTGAGGGCCTGGCGCATCGTGAGCACGCTCACGCCGTAGTGCGTGGCGAGCTGCTCCTCGGTGGGCAGCCGCAGCGACGCGTCGGGCGTGCGGCCCAGTATGGAAGCGCGCAGGGACTGCGAGACCTGATACCAGAGCGGCAGCTTCCGGTTCAGGACCAGCGAGTCGGGGGCGAATGCGGTCACGGTCTCATTTCTCCGGTACGTACGTACTACGACCTGAAGTGGCGTTGCAGACCTTGCCACACGTCGTCGTACGACGCCTGAAGGTGGTCGGCGGCAGCCGCCTGCGCGGTCGCCGTGACCGGCCAGCGCGTCTCGAACATAAAGGCCAGGCCGTCGTCGATCTTCTGCGGCTTCAGCTCGGCGGCGCTCGCCTTGTCGAAGGTCTCGCGGTCCGGGCCGTGCGCCGACATCATGTTGTGCAGCGAGCCGCCGCCCGGCACGAAGCCCTCGGCCTTCGCGTCGTACGCGCCCTCGATCAGGCCCATGTACTCGCTCATCACATTGCGGTGGAAGTACGGCGGCCTGAAGGTGTCCTCACCGACCAGCCAGCGCGGCGCGAAGACGACGAAGTCGACGCCCGCCAGGCCCGGTGTGTCGGACGGCGACGTGAGGACCGTGAAGATCGACGGGTCCGGGTGGTCGTAGCTGATGGTGCCCATGACGTTGAAGCGGCGCAGGTCGTAGACGTAGGGGACGTGGTTGCCGTGCCAGGCGACGACGTCGAGGGGCGAGTGGTCGTACGTCGCCGACCAGAGGTTGCCGCAGAACTTGTTGACCACCTCCACCGGGCCCTCGATCTCCTCGTACGCCGCCACCGGAGCCAGGAAATCGCGGGCGTTCGCGAGGCCGTTGGCGCCGATCGGGCCGAGGTCGGGGAGCTGGAACGGCTGCCCGTAGTTCTCGCAGACGTAACCGCGGGCGGTCGCGTCGAGCAGCTCGACGCGGAAACGCACCCCGCGCGGGATCAGCGCGATGTGGCCGGGCTCGCAGCGCAGCAGTCCGAACTCGGTGCGCAGGAGCAGGCCGCCGCGCTCCGGGACGATCAGCAGCTCGCCGTCGGAGTCGCTGAACACCCGGTCCTCCATGGAGGAGTTGGCGTGGTACAGGTGAATCGCCATGCCGGTGCGCTGGGTCGCGTCGCCGTTGCCGCCGACCGTCCACAGACCGGCCAGGAAGTCGGTGCCGGGAGCCGGCTCGGGCAGCGGGTTCCAGCGCAGCCGGTTCGGGTCGGGGACGGTCTCGGTGAAGGGCGCGGTGCGGATGCTGCCGTTGTCGGTGCGTACGAACGGCGGGTGCGCGGCCGACGGCCTGATCCGGTACAGCCACGAGCGCCGGTTGTGGGCGCGTGGCTCGGTGAACGCCGAGCCGCTCAGCTGCTCGGCGTACAGCCCGAGCGGTGCGCGCTGGGGTGAATTGCGGCCGTGCGGCAGGGCGCCCGGAACGGCCTCCGAGCTGTGTTCGTTGCCGAAGCCCGAGGAGTGGGCCAGTCCCTCAGCCGCTTTCCTCGCCTGCTCGATGCCGCTCATCGTCCGCTCCCTGGGGTGCCGAAGAAAACCTACGGTGAATCCTATGGTTGACAGTAGGATTCCAGAGGGTCGCGCGTCAACGGGTGCCATGCCCGTAGGGGGCGTCGGCATGATGGGACCCGTGCCCCCAACGAACTCGCTCCGCCGAGCCCCCGTGCAGCAGCGCAGTGCCGACCGGCTCGCCCGGATACTGGACGCCTGCGCCCAACTCCTCGACGAGACCGGTTACGAGCAGCTGAGCACCCGGGCCGTCGCCGCCCGCGCGGGCGTGCCCATCGGGTCCGTCTACCGCTTCTTCGGCAACAAACGCGCCATGGCCGACGCCCTCGCCCAGCGCAACCTCGACCATTACGCCGAGCGGATCAGCGGCCGCATCGCCGCGATGCCGGGCGAGGACTGGCGCGGCACCATCGACGCCGTGCTCGACGAGTACGTCGCCATGAAGCGCACCGTGCCGGGCTTCCGCCTCGTCGACTTCGGCGTGCAGATCCCGGTGGGGGGCCGGGTGGACGACCCCGGCGCCGAGATCGACTACCGCGTCACCGACCGCCTGACCGACCTCCTCTCGGGTCACCTGGGCCGCACCCCTGACGCGGCGTTGCGCCGGACGGTCCTGGTCGCGGTCGAGGCCGCCGACGCCCTGCTCCAACTTGCCTTCCGCGTGAGCCCGTCGGGCGACCCGGACCTGATCACGGAGACCCGCGCCGTCCTGCACGCCTATCTGGCGCGGATCTTCGACTGACCGGTTCCGCCGCCCAGCTCCGTTGCTAAGGTCACAAGCCGAGGCGGCGGGGAACAGGGGGACGGGGAACCAGTGGCTCGCGTGATCTGCGTTCACGGAATAGGCCAGCAGTTCAGCGGGGAGCGGGACCAGCACCTGCGCTGGTGCGCCGCCATCGCCGACGGACTGACCCGCGCGGGGGTATCGGCCGCCGGCTCCGCTCTCGCCCCCGCAGACGTCTCGTGTGTCTTCTACGGAGACCTGTTCCGTCCGCCGGGGCGCGTACTCGCGGCGCAGGACCCGCCCTGGGACGCCTCCGACGTGGACGACGCAGGGGACGACGCGTACGAGGCCGAGCTCCTGTTCGCGCTGTGGGAGGAGGCGGCCCGTACCGACAGCGCCGTAGTACCGCCACAGGCCCGGACGCTCGCCCGCACCCCGCGCTCCGTACAGATGGCCCTCGACGCGCTCAGCCGGTCGCGGTTCTTCGCCGGTCTGGCCATGCGCGGCCTGATCGCCGACCTCAAGCAGGTGCGCGGCTACCTCTGCGACCAGGACACGTACGCCCGCGTGCAGCAGCGAGTCGCCGCCGCCGTGACCGACCGCACGCAGGTGGTGATCGGCCACTCGCTGGGCAGCGTCGTCGCGTACGAGGCGCTCGCGGCCCACCCCGAATGGTCCGTACGTTCCCTGCTCACCCTCGGCTCACCGCTCGGTATCCGCAATCTCGTGTACGACCGGCTCCGGCTGCCCACCGGCGGCGCGCCCGGTGACTGGCCCGGCCCCGTCACCGACTGGACGAACCTCGCGGACGCGGGAGACGTCGTCGCCCTGGTGAAGGACCTGCGGCCGCTCTTCGGCGACCGCGTCGAAGGACAGCTGGTGCACAACGGATCACGCGCCCACGACGCCACCCGGTACCTGTCCACGGACGGGGCCGGCCGGGCGGTGGCCCGTGGCTGCGGCCTCCTCTGACGGCGGGCCGCGCGGCGCGGCGCGCGGCGGCGTCCCGGCGCGCCGGTACCTGCTGGCCACCGCCGTCCCGCGGATCGCCGGCCACCCCGAACTCGACACCCCGCAGCTCGCCGACGACGTACGGCGCGTCGAGGGGCTCTTCCTCGGCGAACTCGGCTACGAGAAGGCGGCGGCGGTCGGCCTCGGCCCCGGCCGGGACGAACTGACCCGGGCGCTGCGCGCCTTCGCCCGCTCCGGCGAGCGACGCCCCGACGACTACCTCGTCTGCTACATCGCCGCCCACGGAGTCGTCTCCCCGGACAGCGGCGCCCACCACCTGCTGCTGTCCGACAGCGACCCGGACGACCTGCGCGGCTCCGCGCTGCGTACCGAGGACCTGATCGCCCAGGTGTGGGAAGGCACCCCGCTGGAACGGGTCCTGCTGCTCCTCGACGCCTGCCACGCCGAGGCGGGCGGGGACGACGCCCTGCACACCGCGCTCCAGGTACGCCGCTACCGCACGCCCGCCACCGAGTCGACCGGTACGGGCCTGGCCCTCGTCTCCTCGTCCCGGCGCAAGGAGTACACCCGGCCAGGGGCCCTGTCGGCGGCCTTCGACCGCGCGGTGCGCAGCAGGGCCACCGCGGGCAACGCACCCGCGTCGATCAGCCTCGAACACGTCATGGCCGCCATCAGCGATGACCCCGAAGTCCCGGACTGGCAGCGGCCGGTGTGGACCGTCACCCATGTCTCGGCGGCCATCCCCGACTTCCTGCCCAACCCCCGGTACGTCCCCGACACGGCTGATCTCAAGCTCGACGAGATCGACCGCGTCATCTCCCTCAGGAGCCGGGAGCGTACCGCCCGGGAGGCCGAACTCCTCGGTCACTTCCTGCCGCGGGCGCGGGGCACGGACGTACCGGCCGAAGAGGTCTGGGACTTCACCGGCCGGCATCAGGTACTCCGCGACCTGGCCGGGTGGCTGGCCTCCGGCCGGCCCGCCGACCGGCTGTCCGTCGTCACCGGCGATCCCGGCTCCGGCAAGTCCTCGGTGCTCGGCATGGCGGCTCTGCTCGCCGACCCGGTCCGGCGCGCGGCGGTCCCCCTGGACGATCTGCCCGCCGACGCCATCCCGGACCCCGGCGCCATCGACGCGGCCGTACACGCCAGCCACAAGTCCACCCGGCAGGTCCTCGACGCGATCTCCGCGGCCGCCGAGTGCGACGCCGAGTCCGTCGGCGCCCTCATCGCGGCCCTGCAGACCCGGACCGCCCCGCTGGTCGTCCTCGTCGACTCCGTCGACGAGGCCCTCGCCCCGCGCGAGGTCACGGACGAACTCCTGTTGCCGCTCCTCGAACCGGGCCTCGGCCTGCCCCTGCGGCTGCTGGTCGGAGCCCGCCGCCATGTCGCCGACCGGCTGCCGCCCACCGCTCTGCGCATCAATCTCGACGAGCCCCGCTATGCCGACCCGGCGGCGGTCCGCGCGTACACCAGGAAACTGCTGACCGTCCCCGGCTCCGTGCTCGCCCGCGCCGACGGCGCGCGCGTGGACGCCGTCGCGGACGCCGTCGCCACCGCCGCCGGCCGCTCGTTCCTGGTCGCCAGGATCACCGCGCGCACCATCGCCAGGGAGGTCCGCGCACCCGATCCGTACGACCAGCGCTGGCGCGACGCACTGCCCCGGCTGCCCGGTGACGCCATGGAACGCGACCTGAGCCAGCGCCTCGGTGCCCAGGCCGGGCGGGCCCGTGACCTGCTGCTGCCGCTGGCCTACTCCCAGGGCGCCGGGCTGCCCTGGGCGGGCGTCTGGCCGCGGCTCGCGGCGGCGGTGGCGGGGCGGGACTACGGCGACGAGGACATCGTCTGGCTCCGCGAGGCGGCCGGGTCGTACGTGGTGGAGAGCGTCGAGAACGGTGGCTCGGTCTACCGCCTCTACCACCGGGCGCTCATCGAGTACTTACGGGAAGGGCGCGACGCGCGGGCCGTGCAGCGGACCATCACCGGCGTACTGCGGCGGACCGTCGAGGACAGGCCGGACCAGAGCTGGCAGTCGGCCCACCCCTACCTGCGGCGCTACCTCGCGCTGCACGCCGCCGAGGGCGGGGAGCTCGACGCCCTGGTGCAGGACGCGGAGTACGTACTGGCCTCTGATCCCGGTCAACTGATGTCCGCGCTACCGCAGTTGCGCACCCGGCCGGGGCGCCGGGCGGGGCAGGCCGTACGAGAACTGGAGCGCCTGCTGCGGGCCCAGGCCGGCAGCGGCGGCAGCCCCGAGATCCGGGCGAGGCTGCGGCTGGCCGCGCTGTGCCGCGGGGCCCGGACACTGGCCGACTCCTGCGACCGGGCGCGGGACGGGTCGGCGCTGCCGTGGCGGGCGCGGTGGGCGTCGTGGAACCCCAACAAGGGGGAGCGGACGTATCCGGGACTGGTCGCGGGGAACGGGGCGGTGGCGTCGCTGGCGGGGGGCGGGGGAGCGTTCGTCGGGGGGCAGGTACGTGGCAGCGGGGTGGAGAGCTGGGACCTGGAATCGGGGGAACGGACGACGATGCCCGGCTCGCTGTCCGGCGAGCTGTTCCGGCGCTGGACGGCGGTTCCCCAGGTCGGGGCCTGTGCGGCGGTGATGTCGGTGGACCTCTACAAGGACCGGCTGGACCCGGCGCGTCTGCTGTCCGTGTGCGACCGGGACGGCGGGATCACGACCTGGCGGCTGCCGCCGCTGCTGACGGACGACAACTTGCAGTACCCGCGGTGGGACCCCTCGTTGCCGGAGCACGGACTGTTCACTCCGGACCGGATCGCCGTCGGCGGCACGTGGGGCAAGGCCGTCGTCGCCGCTCTGTGTTTCCAGGGGCCCAGGGCCCTGATCTACGCACTCACCGAGGCGCCGGTGCTGCGCGGGCTCACCAGACGCGGGCGCAGGGACGCCTCCGACTACGAACTGGAGCGGTACGCCGAGCGTCAGCGGCAGCGAAGCGGCCAGCTGCTGGCGGTCTACGACGCGGGAGCGCCCATCACGGCATGCGCGGCCCCCGGCGCGTTCCCGGGCGGAGCCTTCCTGTTCGGCTGCGCCGACGGAGACGTGGTCAGGCACTGGGCGCTCGTCGCGGGGAGCGAGAAGCGACTTCGCGCGGTGCATCAGGGAGCGGTGCGTGCGATGGAAGTGGTCGATCCGCATCCGCTCGGCAGGCTCCTGGTGAGCTCGGGTGACGACGGCACGGTACGGCTCACCGCGTTCGACGGCGGGGAACCGGTACGTACGCTCCTCACCGCGCCCGAGCCCGTTGTCTCGCTGGCGGTCCATCAGGCCGACAGCCAGTGGCTGGTCGCCGCCGCGACGCGGAGCGGCACGCTGCACCGGATCGACCTGGACAGCGGGCGGCCCATCGGAACGCCCCTGCGGATCGGCCCGCGCGGCGACGTACGGCTCGCGGCCTTCCGGCTCGGATCGCTGCACTGCGTGTCCGTACAAGGGTCCGAGCGCGGGCTCCAGTTGTACGACCTGGTGTCCGGCGAGCGCGTCGGCGGCAAGGAGTACGCGCACGCGGCGTCCCAGGTGGCCGAGGCGTCGGCCGGGCTCTGCGTGGGCGGTTCCGACGGGATCATCCGGGTCTGGCCGACCGAGCACGCGGCGGACGCGTACGACTTCGACGCCCACGACGGCCCCATCCTCGCGTTGGGCGAGGTACGGGGACCGGGCGGGGCCCCGGCGGTCGTCACGGTGGGGGAGGACCGCGAACTGCGGTGCTGGGATCTGGAACGCCGCCGCGAACTCTGGCGCCGCCGCCTGCCGCCCGCACTGCTCTACCGGGACCGGCTGAGGATGTGCGCGGCCCTCGGTGGGGCGGCGGACGGCCGGGACCTGGTGGTGACGGGCGACGCGGGCGGGCAGTGCCGGGTCCTGGTGCTCGACGGCGGACTCGTCGTGGCGGAACAGGAGTTCAAGGTCCCCGACCTCGTGACCGCGGTGTGCGCGGGCCGGATCGGTGGCCGTGACGTGGTGGTGGCCACCGGCGGATCCGGACGGATCCACTGCTGGGACGTCACGCACGGCCGCTGGTACGCCCAAGGGCCCGGCGGTGCGCGCGAGCCGTCCTGGGCGACGGGCGTCGCGCTCGCGCCCGACGGTTCGGGACGGCTCGCCGTCGCCCGCGACGACGGCACGTTCCGGCTCTGGTCGCTGCCCGCATGCCGGCCGCTCGGTGCCCCGGTCCCCGCTCACCAGGGGCACATCGGTGCTGTGGCGTTCACCCGGACACCGGAAGGGCTCCGGCTCATCACCGCCGGCGACGACCACCGGCTCGCGGTGTGGCGGCTCGGCGGCGACACGCCGGCGCCGTGCTGGGAGCAGCGCATGCCTGTCCCGGTCTGTTCGCTCCGTACCGCGACGGACGGGGTGGTCTGCGGCGACGACGACGGCGACGTGTGGCGGCTGCGCACCGGCCGGGGCAAGTGGGAGGTGGAAGAAGCGGTCCAGGAGGTGCCGCACATCGCCACCGTGGCGATGGCGTCGCACGCCGGGCGGGAGGTGGTCGTCTCCGCGGCGGCGGTCGGACCGCTGTGGGTGCAGGACGCGGCCGACGGCACGCTGCTGCGCAGGCTGCGGTCCGTGTGCGACAGCGGCCTTGAACAGCTGGTGTCGGTCCGGTGGCGCTCGCCGGGGCGCCCGCCGCGCTCGCTGCTCTTCTCGCTGAGCGACCGGGGCGTACTCGAGTACTGGGACGTGGAGGACCCCGACGCGCTGCGGACCTACGGAGTGCCGCTGAGGGTCCCCGTACCGCACGGCCATGGAGAGGACGTGTTCTCGGTGGTGCCGGAGGAGAGCGGGGACGCGGACGCGCTGCTCATGTGCGGCCTGCGCAAGGGGCTCTTCGCCGTCCACGACGTCGCGCACGGCCCGCTGATGAACGACTGGGTGGTGAAACGGACCCGGCGGGAAGCAACCGGTCTCCTCGATGTGGGCGGAGCAGGCGTGGTGCGCTGCGGGAAGCGCAGGCTCGCCGTCGCGGAGGTGGAACCCGGGCGGTTGCGCGTCGTCGACGTCGACAGCGGGGTCTGGTCCCGCAGTTGGATCGCCGCCGGTGAGGTGGTGGAGGTGATGTCCGCGCGGGGGCGGGGCGGGGACCGCCTCGTGGTGGTCTGCCGGAACGGCACCTCGGTGTTCCTGCCGGAGACACTGCGGACCGCCCCGGAGGGAGCGCGGCCGGTCCCCGCGACGGGCCTGCGGCGCCCGGGCCGCGACGGTCCGCCGCCGCCGGGGCGGAAGGCCGGGGTCCTCGTCCACCACACACCGCCCGGCGGAATGACCGTGCGGCACGCCCTCCTGCTGCCCGGCGGCGCCGAGTACGCCGTCGCGGGCGGCCGCGACCTGGCCGTGGTGGGGGTGTTCGGCGGGGAGGTGCTCCGGCGGATCGAGCTGCCGTCGTCCTGCACGGGGCTGGCGGTGGGTCGTCCGGCCGGCGGCCTGGCGGTCGCGACCGTCAACGGTCTGATTGTCTTCGACTGACACTCCCCGCCATGCCTACCGGTCGGTATGCTCGGCTGTGCCCGCGCGCCACCGTCGCCGCCCCTGGAGGGCCCCATGTCCGGTCAAGACGAAGCCACAGCGCCCCGTACCGCCCTGCGCGTCTGCCCCCTCTGCGAAGCCACCTGCGGCCTGACCCTCACCATCGAGGGCACCAAGGTCACCGGCGCGCGCGGCGACCGCGACGATGTCTTCAGCCAGGGGTTCATCTGCCCCAAGGGCGCCTCCTTCGCGGAAGTCGACTCCGACCCCGACCGGCTGACCGGACCACTCGTCCGCAAGGACGGCACCCTCCAGGAGGCGACGTGGAGCGAGGCATTCGACCTCGTCGCCGCCCGGATGCGGCCCCTGATCGAGGAGTACGGGCCGGGCTCCGTCGGCGTCGTACTCGGCAACCCCAACGTCCACACCATGGCCGGCGCGCTCTACCCGCCCGTACTGCTCTCCCTGCTGCGCACGCGGAGCCTCTTCACGGCCAGCACCGTCGACCAGATGCCCAAGCACGTGTCCAGCGGCCTGCTCTTCGGCGACCCGCTCGCCATCCCGGTGCCCGACCTGGACCGTACGGACCATCTGCTGCTCCTCGGCGCCAACCCGCTGGATTCGAACGGGAGTCTGTGCACCGCACCCGACTTCCCCGGCAAGCTCAAGGCGCTGCGCCGTCGCGGCGGCACGCTCGTCGTCGTCGATCCGCGCCGCACCCGCACCGCGAAGATCGCCGACCGGCACGTCCCGATCAGGCCCGGTACGGACGCGCTGCTGCTTGCGGCGCTCGCCCAGGTCCTCTTCGAGGAGAAGCTGACCGACCTGGGTGTCCTGGAGGAGCAGGTCGAGGGTCTGGCCGAAGTCCGCGAAGCCGTACGGGACTTCACGCCGGAGGCCGTGGCGGCGGCCTGCGACGTCCCCGCCGACGAGATACGGCTGCTGGCCCGTGGGCTCGCCGCCGCGCCCACCGCGGCCGTGTACGGCCGGGTCGGCAGCTCCACCGTCGAGTTCGGGACCCTGGCCAACTGGCTCGTCGACGTACTGAACATCATCACCGGCAATCTCGACCGCCCCGGCGGCGCGCTCTTCCCGCTCTCCGCCACCGCGCCTTCGCCGCGCCCCGCCGGACCCGGCAAGGGTTTCGCGCTCGGCCGCTGGAGGAGCCGGGTCGGCGGACATCCCGAGGCCAAGGGCGAGCTGCCGCTGGCCGCGCTCGCCGAGGAGATCGACACACCGGGGGAGGGGCGGGTGCGCGCGCTCATCGCCATCGCCGCCAACCCCGTGCTCTCCGCGCCCGACGGACTCCGCCTGGACCGCGCCCTGAGCGAGCACCTCGACTTCATGGTCAGCGTCGACCCGTACCTCAACGAGACCTCACTCCACGCCGACGTCGTCCTTCCTCCTCCGCCGCCGTCCCAGAGCGCTCACTTCGACTTCGCTTTCAATGCCTTCGCCGTGCGCAACCAGGCGCGTTACAGCCCGCCCGCCGTCCCCCTGGAGGGCGGACGCATGGACGAGAGCGAGATCCACGCCCGGCTGATCCTCGCGGTGAGCGGCATGCACGGCGCCGACCCGTCCGCCGTCGACGATCTCGTCATCGAGCGCGCCCTCACCAAGGCCGTCGCCGAACCGCACTCGCCCCTCCACGGCGGCGACCCCGAGCACCTCGCCGCTCTGCTCGCCGGGCGCGGCGGGCCGGAAAGGCGCCTCGACCTGATGCTGCGCCTGGGTCCGTACGACCTGGTGCTGGAGGATCTGCTGGCGAACCCGCACGGCGTCGACCTCGGCCCGCTCAAGCCGCGCCTCCCGCAGGTCCTCAAGACCCGCAGCGGGAAGGTGGAGCTGCTGCCAGGGCCCATCGCCGCCGACCTGCCGCGGCTGCGGCGGGCGCTCGACGAGCGGCCCGGGGCCGGGCTGGTGCTGGTCGGCCGCCGCCACCTGCGGTCCAACAACAGCTGGTTGCACAACATCCCGTCGCTCAACGGCGGCAGCAACCGCTGCACCCTCCAGGTCCACCCGGACGACGCGGCGCGCCTCGGCCTCACGGACGGCGGGGGCGCCCGCATCAGCGCGGAGGGAGGGGAACTGGAGGTTCCGGTGGAGGTGACGGACGCGGTGCGGGCCGGAGTGGTGAGCCTGCCGCACGGCTGGGGGCACGACCGGGAGGGCGCCCGGATGGCCGTCGCGGCGGCCAGCCCCGGAGTCAACGTCAACCAGCTCCTCGACGGGAGCCGACTGGACCCGCTGTCGGGCACCGCGGTGCTCAACGGATTTCCCGTCGACGTAACACCCATATCGTGACCTGGGGTTTTGCGCTTATTGCTCGCTCGTCAACATCTTGTTAACGCGTCGGAACGGGACCTAACGTCAACGAACCGCCTGGTCTGGTGGGAGTTCAAGGGCGAACGTTAGGTACCCCAAATGCTGACAATCCTCGGATTCGTCATGATCGCGACCTTCCTGGTCCTGATCATGATGAAGAAGATGTCGCCGATCGCGGCGCTCGTGCTGATCCCGGCACTCTTCTGTGTGCTGGTAGGACAGGGCGCCAAGCTCGGGGACTACGTCCTCGAAGGCGTCGGAAATCTCGCGCCGACCGCCGCGATGCTGATGTTCGCCATCGTGTACTTCGGCGTGATGATCGACGTGGGTCTCTTCGACCCGATCGTGCGCGGCATCCTGCGCTTCTGCAAGGCCGACCCGATGCGGATCGTGGTGGGAACGGCCGTGCTCGCCGCCATCGTCTCGCTCGACGGCGACGGCTCGACCACCTTCATGATCACCGTCTCGGCGATGTACCCGCTGTACAAGCGGCTCGGGATGAGCCTGGTCGTGATGACCGGCGTCGCCGCCACGGCGAACGGCGTCATGAACACCCTCCCGTGGGGCGGGCCGACCGCCCGCGCCGCCACGGCGCTGAAGCTGGACGCGGCGGACATCTTCGTACCGATGATCCCGGCGCTCGCCGTGGGCCTGGCCTTCGTCTTCGTCCTGGCGTACGTGCTGGGGCGGCGGGAGCGCAAGCGGCTGGGGTACCTCACGCTGGACGAGGTGGTCGAGGCGGAGCCCGAGGTCCTCGTCACCGCGGGTGGCGGTGGCACCGAGCCGCGCAAGAGCCTTGGCGGCGGCGGCGCCGGTTCGGGCGCGGGCACCGACGCGGACGCCGGTCCGGCGTACGCCGCCGACGGCGGGGGCTTCCAGGGGCTCGACCCCAACCGTCCGACCCTGCGGCCCAGGCTCTACTGGTTCAACGCCGGGCTCACCGTCGTACTGCTCGCCGCGATGATCCTGGAGCTGCTGCCGATCCCGGTCCTCTTCCTCATCGGCGCGGCCCTCGCCCTCACGGTCAACTACCCCAACATGACCGACCAGAAGGCCCGCATCGCCGCCCACGCCGACAACGTCCTCAACGTCGCCGGCATGGTCTTCGCCGCCGCCGTCTTCACCGGCGTCCTCACCGGCACCGGCATGGTCAAGCACATGGCGGACTGGCTCGTCGGCGCGATCCCCGAGGGCATGGGCCCGCACATGGCGATCGTCACCGGCCTCCTGAGCCTCCCGCTCACGTACTTCATGTCGAACGACGGCTTCTACTTCGGCGTACTGCCCGTACTCGCCGAAGCCGGCGCGGCGCACGGTGTGTCGTCGCTGGAGATCGCCCGCGCCTCGCTCGTCGGCCAGGCACTGCACATGTCGAGCCCGCTCGTTCCGGCCGTGTACGTCCTGGTCGGCATGGCCAAGGTGGAGTTCGGCGACCACACGAAGTTCACCGTCAAGTGGGCGGCGCTCACCTCGCTGGTGGTGCTCGGCGCCGGAATCGTCTTCGGCATCATCTGATGCGCGGCGGGGGGACGACCGGCCGGGGCTGGCTGCTGCGCCTCGTCATCGCCTTCGGCTTCGCGCAGGCGGCGGTGTCGATGGCGCGTCCCGCCGTCTCGTACCGCGCCCTCGCCCTGGGCGCGGACGAGCGCGCGGTCGGCGTGATCGCGGGCGTGTACGCGCTGCTTCCCCTGTTCGCCGCCGTACCTCTGGGCCGCAGGACGGACCACGGACGATGCGCGCCCCTGCTGCCCGCCGGTGTGGTCCTGATCGCCGCCGGATGCGCCCTCAGCGGTACGGGCCACTCCCTGGCGGCGATGGCGGCCTGGAGCGGGGTGATGGGTCTCGGCCACCTCTGCTTCGTCATCGGCGCGCAGTCGATCGTCGCCCGGCAGTCCGCCCCGGCCGAACAGGACCGCAACTTCGGTCACTTCACCATCGGAGCCTCCCTCGGCCAGCTCGTCGGCCCGGTGGCGGCAGGCCTGTTGGTCTCCGGCCAGGACGGCGCGATGGCCCGTACCAGCGCGCTCGCCCTGGTCGTCTCGGCGGGCCTCGCGGCGGTGTCGTTCACCTCGCTCTGGCGGATCGAGCGCCGGGCGGACGGCGTGGTGCGCGGGGAGGCGGCGGCGAAGGTTCCGGTCCACCGGATCCTGCGCACGCGCGGCGTTCCGGCCGGGATCTTCATCAGCCTTGCCGTGCTCTCCGCGACCGACATCCTCACCGCGTACCTTCCGGTCGTCGGTGATCACCGGGGGATCGCCCCCTCGGTCATCGGCCTGCTGCTCAGCCTGCGGGCCGCGGCGACGATCGCCTGCCGGCTGGTGATGACGCCGATGATCCGGCTGCTCGGCCGCACGGCACTGATGACCGTCACGTGCCTGCTGGCCGCGCTGCTGTGCGCGGGCATCGCGCTTCCCGTGCCGGTGTGGGCGCTGGCGCTGATCCTTGGCGCCCTCGGGTTCTGCCTGGGTGTGGGACAGCCGTTGTCGATGACGACGGTGGTGCGGGCGGCCCCGCCGGAGGCGCGCTCGACGGCGCTCGCCCTGCGCCTGACCGGCAACCGCCTCGGGCAGGTCGCGGCCCCGGCGTCGGCGGGTCTGGTGGCCGGAGTGGCGGGCACGGCGGCCCCGTTCCTGATGCTGGGGGTACTGCTCACGGGCGCGTCGGCGCTTGCCCTTCGGGACCCCGCGGCGGGGAACCGGCGCGGGAAGCCGAGCACGGACGGCCGCGCCGCGCCCAGGCCGCCTCGCCGTACGGACGTCTGTTAGCTCTTGCGGCAGACACCGACTGTCGGCCAGTCAGGTCATATCTGACCCTTTCTCAGCGTTTCAAGGCTTCTTCGCGCCCGATATGTGACATCTAATCAGGCGATCGAGTGATCAGTACGACAATCATCTCGGCTTGAAGGAGCCCGCATGACCACCTCGACATCTCCTCGCTCCCACGGTGTCCGCTCGGGCACGGCAGCCCTCGCCGCGCTGGCCCTCGCGGGGGTGTCCCTGTGGGGCGCGTCCGCGGCGTTCGCCGTGGAGGGCGACAGCGGAGAGATCAAGATCCACAAGTCCGGAACCCGCGCCGCCGACACCAAGGACCACTACGAGGTCTGTACGTTCAACCTGTCCGCGACCAACTTCGAAACGGTGAAGATGGTCAACTGGACCGTCACCCCGCCGCAGCCGAAGACGCCCGTCGAGCCCATCCTGTCGGGTGGTCTCGTCCTCATGAACGGCAAGGGGAGCACTGCCGACTACTCGCTCCCGGACGGTCACTATCAGCTCAGCTGGACGTTCCCCGGCGGCGTCCCGAAGCAGAAGATCTTCAAGGTCAACTGCGCGAAGAAGCAGGACGACAAGCCCGCTCCGCGCGGCGCCGTACCCGCGGGCGGCGGCGGGGCGGCGGACATCGGCACCGGCACGGGCACGGGCACCGAGACCGACGACGGTGCGTCGGCAGGCCTGGCGCCCGCGCTGGTCGCGGGTGCTGCGGGAGTGGCCGGGCTGATGTTCGTCCGTCGGGCCCGCCGCCGCGCAAATGGCGCCGCGTAACACCCGCTACCGCCGTCGGCGCGGTCCGAGCCGGGGCATCCGCCTCGCGATGACTGCCACTGGGACGGTGATGTTGGTGACCGGTGTCGCCCGGGGGTGCGGCGATTCGCCCCCCGACGCACCGGTCACCGCAGCTCACGACACGGCTGCTCACGACACCGCCGCTCACGACACGGCCGCCAAGAATCCGGCGCCGGAACCTGCGGCGAATGCCGCGAAGCCACGGGAGCCGACGCCGGCACAGGTGTCGAAGCCGGCTCCGGCACCGGTGCCCAAGCCGGTCCAGAAGCCGGCCACCGAGCCGGTGCCCAAGCCGGTTCCGAAGCCGGTCCTGAAGCCGGTTCGGAAGCCGGTGCCCAAGCCGGTCCCGCAGCCGGTCCAGGCGACGCATCCGCCGCTGCCCGCCTCGACCCCGCTGAGCGTGGCCGTCCCCGCCATCACCATCGAGTCGCCCATCACCGGGCTCGGACTCGACCCGCAGGGCCACCTGTCCGCCCCGCCGGTCGACAACCCGCGCCTGGTCGGCTGGTACCGGGACGGCCCGACCCCAGGAGAGGCGGGAACATCCCTCCTCGTCGGCCACCGGGACACCCGGACCGGACCGGCCATCTTCCTCAACCTCAACGCACTCGTCCCCGGCGACGTCGTCCACGTCGTACGGGAGGACCGCCGCACCGCGGTGTTCACCGTCGACGCCGTGCGGACGTACAAGAAGGAGGCATTCCCCGACGCCGAGGTGTACGGCGCCAAAGCCGGCCGAGCGGAGCTGCGGATCCTGACCTGCGGCGGCAGCTTCGACAAGAAGACCGGCTACGCCTCCAACGTCGTCGTTTTCGCCCATCTCACGGACGTGAAGTACGCGTAACAGAGCCCCTCGACCAACCAGGCGGCCGCCCCGTCGGCCCGGTCGAGGGGCTTGCGCGCGCACAGTCTCCACCGAAGGGACTTCACCATGCCTGTCCGGATCACAGCCACCCGCCTGGCCACCGCCACCGCCAGTGTACTGCTCGCGGCCGGCGCCCCCGCCGCGTACGCCGCGCTCGGCGACGGCGCCCCGCCGCCCCGTGCCGCTGCCCGCGGGGAGGCGTACGTGGAAACACGGCTGTTCTTCGGGACGGAACGCCCCGACGGCGGCCCGGACGTCACCGACCAGCAGTTCATGCGCTTCGTCGACCGGCACGTGACGGGCAGCTTCCCCGACGGCCTCACCGTGCAGGACGGCCGGGGCCAGTGGCGGGACGCCAACGGCACGATCGAGCGCGAGCGTTCGTACGAGCTGATCCTCCTCTACCCGGCGTCGCAGGCGAAGGCCCGCGACCCGCACATCGAGCGGGTCCGCGACGCCTACAAGCGCGCCTACGCCCAGGAGGCCGTGGCCCGCCTCGACGATCCGGTCCGCGCCGACTTCTGATCACGACCGGAGCGTCGCCCACACCGTCTTGCCGACCTGCCGTTCCGTTACGCCCCAGGTCTCGGCCAGCGCCGCCACGAGCAGCAGCCCGCGCCCCGCCTCCGCGTCGGTAGGTGGCGTGAGGGGCGGTGGCGCGGGCAGGCGGCGTTCGGTGCGGGTGTCGGTGACCTCGATGCGCAGGAGGCCGCCCGCGTCGAGCACGAGCCGCAGCTCGAAGTCGCGGCCCGGTACGCGGCCGTGGGTGACGGCGTTCGCTGCCAGCTCGGCGACGATCAGCGCGGCGATGTCGGAGGAGTCACTGCCGTACAGGATGCCCCACTCGTCGAGCTGGTGCACGGTCAGCAGCCTCGCCAGCCTGGCGGCTTTCCGGGTGGCGGAGAACCTCTGCCGGAACACACGTACGGTAATGGTCGGTTGGGCCTCGGACGGCTGTGTCTCGGTATGCATGGGGCAACCGTGGCGGCCCACCACCGCTGTCCACCAGCGAACACGTCCGTACGCTGCGCCACCGTACGGACGTGTTCGCTGGTGGACAGTACGGTCGCGCATGCCGTAACCCTGGGTGAGCTGAGTGCGGGGAGAGTTCAGGCACTGGGAGGTGGCCGGGTATGGCCGGGGACTGGGAACGCGAAGAGCCGGAATCATCGGACAGCCTGAAGACCTTCGGGGCTTTCGTCCAGGGGTTGCGAGAACACGCGGGCTACACGAGAGAGGAGTTCGGGCCGCTGGTGCAGTTCTCCAAGCACACGATCGAGTCGATCGAGCTGGGGAGGCGGATGCCGGACAAGGACTTCGTGGAGCGGGCGGAGCCGGTGCTGGGGGGTACGGGAGCGCTGCGGAGAGCGTTCGGACATCTGACACGGCAGCCGGGGTTGGCGGCTTGGTTCAAGAAGTGGGCGAAGCTGGAGCGGGTGGCGGTGAGCCTGTGCGCATACGAGTGCAGGGTCGTGCCGGGGCTTCTACAGCCGGAGGCGTACGCACGGGCCGTGTTCCGGAACCAGGTGCCGCCCCTGGATGACGAACAGGTCGAGCAGCAGCTCACTGCCCGGCTGGAACGACAGGAACTCCTGCGTACCAGGCCGAACACCGCCTACAGCTTCATTGTCGAGGAGGCGCTGTTTCTCCGGCAGGTGGGTGGGGCTGAGGTCACGCGCGGGCTCATCGACCATGCGCTTGCTGTGTGTCGGGATTTTCGGAACGTCGAGGTCCAAGTAATGCCGCTGCGGCGGTGGGACCATGCCGGTTCGGACGGCCCTCTCCAGTTGCTAGAGACCCCGGAGCGCCGGTGGATCGCCTATGTCGAGGGGCAGCGTGGTGGCTGGCTGCACTCCGACGCGAAAGAGGTGAGCATGCTCCAGATGCGCTATGCCAGGATGCGCACACAGGCCCTTACCCCTGAGGACACCGTGGGCCTGCTGGAGCGACTGCGAGGAACGCTATGAGTGACACTGAACTCGCCTGGTACAAGAGCAGCTACAGCGGCGGTGACGGCGACAGTTGCGTCGAAGTAGCCCTGACCTGGCACAAGTCGAGTCACAGCAGCGGGGACGGCGACAGCTGCGTAGAGGTGGCCCTGCCGTGGCACAAGTCCAGTCACAGCGGCACGGCGGGCGACAACTGCGTCGAGGTAGCCGCCTGCCCCGGCACCGTCCACGTACGCGACTCCAAGGACAAGTCCGGCCCCGTCCTCGCCCTCCCGCCCCACGTCTGGGCGGCCTTCCTCACACTCGCGGGGGCCTCTGGCGCGTAAAAACTAACAGCGCTAGTTTGGGGTACGGACGACTACCTCGGCTCGGCGCTCTGGAGGATTGCGATGAAGGCCCATGACGCGATGTACATCGGTGGCCAGTGGCGCCCCGCCGTCGGCCAGGACACGATCGCCGTCGTGAACCCGGCCGACGAACAGGTCATCGGCCACGTCCCGGCCGGTACCGCCGAGGACGTCGACACGGCCGTACGCGCCGCACGCGACGCCTTCGCCGGCTGGGCCGCGACGCCGCCCGCCGAGCGCGCCGCGAAGATCGCCGCGCTGCGCGACGTACTGGTGGCCCGCAAGGACGAGATCGCGGCCACCGTCACCGCCGAGCTGGGCGCGCCGCTCGGCTTCTCGCAGATGGTGCACGCGGGGGTGCCGATCCTGGTCGCCGGTTCGTACGCCGAGCTGGCGGCGACGTACTCCTTCGAGGAGAAGGTCGGGAACTCGACCGTGCTCCTGGAGCCGGTGGGTGTGGTCGGCGCGATCACGCCGTGGAACTACCCGCTGCACCAGATCGTCGCGAAGGTGGCCCCCGCACTGGCGGCCGGCTGCACGGTCGTCCTCAAGCCCGCCGAGGACACCCCGCTGACCGCTCAGCTCTTCGCCGAGGCCGTGGACGAGGCGGGCATCCCCGCCGGGGTCTTCAACCTGGTCACCGGCCTCGGCCCGGTCGCCGGGCAGGCGCTCGCCGAGCACGAGGGCGTTGACCTGGTGTCGTTCACCGGGTCAACCGCCGTCGGCAAGCAGATCGGCGCGACGGCGGGCGCGGCCGTCAAGCGGGTCGCGCTGGAGCTGGGCGGCAAGTCGGCCAACGTCATCCTGCCGAGCGCGGACCTGGCCAAGGCGGTCAGTGCCGGCATCGCCAACGTCATGGGCAACTCCGGCCAGACGTGCAGCGCCTGGACCCGGATGCTGGTTGACGAGGACCAGTACGACGAGGCGGTGGCCATCGCCGCGGCTGCTGTGGCGAAGTACACCGTCGGTGACCGTGTCGGCCCGCTGGTCAACGCCAAGCAGCAGGCGCGCGTGCGCGGTTACATCGAAACGGGCATTGAGCAAGGCGCGCGCGTCGTCGCGGGCGGCCCCGAGGCCCCGCTCGATACCGGCTACTACGTCGCCCCGACCGTCTTCGCGGACGTCACCCCGGACATGACCATCGCGCAGGAGGAGATCTTCGGCCCGGTCGTCTCCATCCTGAAGTACGCCGACGAGGCCGAGGCGCTGCGCATCGCCAACGGCACCGTCTACGGGCTCGCGGGCGCCGTCTGGGCGGCGGACGAGGCTGAAGCCGTCGCCTTCGCGCGCCGCATGGACACCGGACAGGTCGACATCAACGGCGGCCGCTTCAACCCGCTCGCTCCCTTCGGCGGCTACAAGCAGTCGGGTGTCGGCCGCGAGCTGGGGGCGCACGGCCTCTCCGAGTACCTCCAGACCAAGTCCCTCCAGTTCTGATCCCAGGGAGCAACGCACACCATGGCAGCCCGCGTCCGCGCCGCAGTCCTGTCCGCCGTCGGTGCCCCACTGGAGATCACCGACATCGACCTTCCGGCCACCGGCCCCGGCCAGGTGAGGGTCCGTCTCGCCGCCGCCGGGGTCTGTCACTCCGACCTCTCGCTGTCCAACGGCACCATGCGCGTGCCGGTCCCCGCCGTACTCGGCCACGAGGGTGCGGGCACCGTCGTCTCCGTGGGGGAGGGCGTCACGCATGTCGCCCCCGGCGACCCCGTCGTCCTCAACTGGGCGCCCTCCTGCGGCACTTGCCACCACTGCGGCATCGGCGAGGTGTGGCTGTGCGCCAACGCCCTGTCCGGCGCCGGCCATGTGTACGCCCGTACCGCCGACGGCACCGACCTCCACCCGGGTCTGAACGTCGCGGCGTTCGCGGAGGAGACCGTCGTCGCCGCGAACTGTGTCCTGCCGGTCCCGGACGGCATCCCGCTCACCGACGCGGCTCTCCTCGGCTGCGCGATCCTCACCGGTTACGGGGCCGTCCACCACAGCGCACGGGTCCGTGAGGGCGAGTCGGTCGCGGTCTTCGGAGTCGGCGGGGTCGGTCTCGCCGTCCTGCAGTCGGCACGTATCGCGGGTGCGGGACAGATCGTCGCCGTCGACGTCTCGCCGGAGAAGGAGGAGCTGGCGCGGGCCGCCGGAGCCACCGACTTCGTGATCGCCTCCGAGACCACCGCCAGGGAGATCCGCAAGCTCACCGGCGGGCAGGGGGCGGACGTCGCCATGGAGTGCGTGGGCCGGGCCGTGACGATCCGTACGGCCTGGGACTCGACCCGGCGCGGCGGCCGCACCACGGTCGTCGGCATCGGCGGCAAGGACCAGCAGGTCACCTTCAACGCCCTGGAGATCTTCCACTTCGGCCGTACGCTCTCGGGCTGCGTCTACGGAAACTCCGACCCGGCGCGCGACCTGCCCGTACTCGCCGAACACATCCGCGCCGGCCGCCTCGACCTGGGCAGCATGGTCACCGAGAAGATCGGCCTCGACGGCATCCCCGCCGCCTTCGACAACATGCTCGCGGGGAAGGGCGGCCGCGCCCTGGTCGTCTTCTAGGGCGAATCCCCCAGGACGAATCGCCCACTTCAGCACCCCGGTCGCCGCTGCGCGGCCGGGGTGCTCGTGCTGCCCGCACGCCATTTCGGTACGGGCGGAGGGGGCGGCGAAAAGTCCCGGGGCCAGACCCGTTGACCTCCGTACCATCCGGTCGGTACGGTCCCGGCACGTCTCGGAGCCACCCCCTTGCTCGTCCCCCTCTTTCGCCCCGCACCCACCGGAGTGTGCACCGCATGGACACGGCATCTTCCCCGCTCACGGGCACCACGGCAGCCGCACCGGACGACCGGAACCGGCGCAAGGTGGCCACCGCCGCCGCCCTCGCCTCAGCCGTCGAGTGGTACGACTACTTCGTCTTCGGCATCGCCGCGGCCCTCGTCCTCGGCGACCTGTACTTCCCGTCCGGCAGCTCGTCGGCCGGCGTACTCGCCGCCTTCGCCACCTTCGCCGTCGGTTTCCTCGCCCGCCCCGTCGGCGGCGTCATCGCCGGCCACTTCGGCGACAAGCACGGCCGCAAGCCGATGCTGGTCCTGGCCCTGACGATGATGGGCCTGGCCACCACCGGCATCGGCCTCCTGCCGACGTACGAGACCATCGGCATCGCCGCACCCGTCCTGCTCGTCCTGTTCCGCGTCCTCCAGGGCATCGCTGTCGGCGCCCAGTGGGGCGGGGCGATGCTGATGGCCACGGAGTACGCCCCCGAGGGCAAGCGCGGTCTGTACGGCAGCCTGGTGCAGCTCGGGGTCCCCATCGGTGTCGTCACGGCGAACACCGTCTTCCTCGTCGCGGGTGCCACGACCAGCGAGAGCGCGTTCGCCTCGTGGGGGTGGAGGGTGCCGTTCTTCGTCGGCGTGCTGGTGCTCGTACTCGCCTGGTACATCCACACGCGGGTCGAGGAGACACCGGCGTTCCGCGAGGCGGAGCGTGCGCTGGCCGAGCAGGAGAAGGGCGCGGCGCGCTCTCCGCTGCGTACGATCCTGACCAAGCACCTCGGCACGGTCTTCCTGGCGGGCGGATCGTTCGCGGTCAACACCGCGACGTTCTACATCATCATCACCGGGGTCCTGGACTACGCGACCCGCGAACTGGAGATGGAGCGCAGCGCCGTCCTCACCGTCTCGCTGTGCGTCAGCCTCACCCAACTGGCCCTGATTCCCGCGTCGGCGGCCCTCTCCGACCGCATCGGCCGGCTGCGGATCTACGCCCTGGGCGCGGTGGGGCTGCTGGTGTGGGCTGTCCCATTGTTCCTGCTCATCGACACGGGGTCGCTGCTGTGGCTGGCGGTCGGCACGTTCGTGACGAGCTGCTTCCTCAGCATCATGTACGGGCCGCAGGCGGCGCTCTTCGCCGAGCTGTTCACGGCGGAGATGCGCTACACGGGGGCGTCGCTGGGGTACCAGATCGCGGCGGTGTTCGGGGGCGGGCTCGCGCCGTTCATGATGGTGCTCCTGCTGGAGGCGACCGGCACGTCGATGGCGGTATCGGCGTACATCATCGGCCTGGCCGTGATCGCCCTGGTCTCGATCAAGATCCTGGCGAACCGGGCGGCGGCCGCGCCCCGCTGAGGCGCCCGGCCTCAGCGCGGGCCTCGGCCCAGGGCTGTCCCGCCGCCACCGCTCGCGGGAGCAGGCGCGGGACAGCCCTCAGCCCGAGCGGCGATCAGTGCGCCTTGCCAGGCAGTCGTCGCCGTGGAGACCCGGCGAAGCCCGGCTCTACCTCCCGTACGCGTCCGCCCACCCGTCCGCGACCGCGTACCCCGGCACACCCACCGCATCCACCTCACCCCGGGCCACCGTCCCCGCCACATCCACGGCGTGCTGAACAGCCGCCCGGAACAGCAGTGAACCCGTGCTGACCCTGGCCACCCCCAGCGCCGCCAGGCGCGCGACCGTCAACCGGCCCGGCGCGTACAGGATGTTGAGCGGCGCCTCGTACTCGGCCGTCAGGGCCGCGATGACCGACTCGTCCTGGAGCCCCGGTACGAACAGGCCGTCCGCGCCCGCCTCCTGGTAGGCGGACAGCCGCCGCGCCGTCTCGTCCACCTGGCCGGGCAGCCAGTACGTGTCCGTGCGCGCGTTGACGAACAGGGCCGGCGCCGCCTCCTTCACCGCACTGATCAGTTCCCGCTGGAAGGCGAGCGGCGCGAGCGTGCCGTCCGGGCGGCCGTCCTCGATGTTGACCCCGGCCACCCCCGCCCGTACGAGATCCGCCGCCAACTCCGCGACCCCGGCCGGGTCGGCGCCGAAGCCGCCCTCGATGTCCACGGTGACCGGCACCGGCAGCCGTGCGAGGCGACGCCCGAGGTGGAGTGTCTCCTCGCGTGCCGTGCCGGTAGCGTCCGGTTTTCCGGCGGCCGACGCGACCCCGAGGCTGGTCGTCCCGATCGCCTCGAAACCGGCTTCCGCGAGCGCGGCGGCCGAGGCGTGGTCCCAGGCGTTGGGGAGGACGAGGGGGATGCCGGGGCGGTGGTGCAGAGCGCGGAACGCGTCGCAAGGGGTCATGGGTCAGCTTCCTCCAGGAGTACGACGACGAGTAGGTGCCAGGATGCGTCAGTGACCCTTCGGCGACTGCCGAACCGTCCCCAACTGCTCGTACTGCAACGCCAAGCCGTCGATCAGCGCCCGCAGCCCCGTCTCGAACGCGCCCTCGTCGACCTTCTGCCGCCGCTGCGCGAGCAGATGCGCCTGACCGAGGTGCGGATAGTCCGCCGGGTCGTACGCCGTCTCGTCGTCGACGAACCCGCTCGCGAACGAGCCCAGCGCCGAGCCGGTGATGAAGTACCGCATCAGCGCACCGATGTACGTCGCCTGGGCGGGCGGCCACCCCGCCCTGACCATCGCCCCGAACACGGCGTCGGCGACCCGGAGGCCGGCCGGCCGCCGGCCCGGCCCGCGGGCCAGTACCGGAACGATGTTGGGGTGCTCGGTGAGCGCCGCGCGGTAGGAGACGGCGTAGTCGTGCAGCGCCGTCCGCCAGTCGCGGCTGTCCGCCGGGTCGAACATCGACAGGTCGACCTTGGCGCTCACCCCGTCGGCGACCGCGTCGAGGATCTCGTCCTTGTTGTGGAAGTGGTTGTAGAGCGACGGCCCGCTGACCCCGAGCTCGGCCGCGAGCCGGCGCGTGGACACCGCGTCGAGACCTTCCGCGTCCACGAGCGCACCCGCCGCGCCCACGATGCGGTCACGGCTGAGGAGGGGCTTGCGCGGTCGGGCCATGCGGCACATAGTAGGCCGTGCGGCAAGAAACTAGCAGTGCTAATTAAACGATGGTCAAAGGTGGGGTGCCGGGATGAATCTGGAGCTCAGCGAGGAGCAGACCGCGGTGCGGCAGCTCGCCAAGGACTTCACCGACCGCGAGATCACTCCGCACGTCGTCGAGTGGGACCGGGCCGAGAGCGTCGACCGGGCCATCGTGCGGAAGCTCGGCGCTCTCGGGTTCCTCGGCCTGACGATCCCCGAGGAGTACGGGGGCTCCGGCGGCGACCACCTCGCGTACTGCCTCGTCACGGAGGAACTCGGCCGCGGCGACTCCTCGGTGCGCGGCATCGTGTCCGTATCGCTGGGCCTGGTCGCCAAGACCGTCGCGCACTGGGGCACCGAGGAGCAGAAGCGGCAGTGGCTGCCCGGCCTCACCTCCGGCGAGCTGGTCGGCTGCTTCGGGCTCACCGAGCCCGGCACCGGCTCCGACGCCGGCCACCTCACCACCCGCGCCGTGCGCGACGGCGACGACTACATCATCAACGGCTCCAAGATGTTCATCACCAACGGCACCTGGGCCGACGTCGTGCTGCTCTTCGCCCGCTCCACCGACGCGCCGGGCCACAAAGGCGTCTCCGCGTTCCTGGTGCCCACCGACACCCCCGGCCTCACCCGCCGCGAGATCCACGGCAAGCTCGGACTGCGCGGCCAGGCCACCGCGGAGCTGTTCCTGGAGGACGTACGGGTCCCCGCCTCCGCGATGATGGCAAGCGAGGGCAAGGGCTTCTCGGTCGCCATGTCGGCGCTCGCCAAGGGCCGTATGTCGGTCGCGGCGGGTTGTGTGGGCATCGCCCAGGCCGCTTTGGACTCGGCTGTGAAGTACGCGACCGAGCGCGAGCAGTTCGGCAAGACCATCGCGCACCACCAGCTCGTACAGGAACTGATCACCGACATCGCGGTGGACGTGGACGCCGCCCGCCTGCTGACCTGGCGCGTCGCCGATCTGATCGACCGCGGTCAGCCATTCGTCACCGAAGCGTCCAAGGCGAAGCTCTTCGCCTCCGAGGCCGCCGTACGCGCCGCGAACAACGCCCTCCAGGTCTTCGGCGGCTACGGCTACATCGACGAGTACCCCGCGGGCAAGCTGCTGCGCGACGCCCGCGTGATGACGCTGTACGAAGGCACCAGCCAGATCCAGAAGCTCGTCATCGGCCGCGCGCTGACAGGAGTCTCAGCTTTCTGATCGCCGAACCAACCGACGCTATAGGCTGCGTGGGATGACAGGGGTGACTGTGAAGCTGCGCTGTGCCGTGCTCGACGACTATCAGGACGTCGCGCTGTCCACCGCCGACTGGTCCCGCGTGACCGACGCGGTGGAAGTGACGTCGTTCCAACGGCACTTCGAGGCCGAGGACGAACTGGTCGAAGCGATCGGCGGCTGCGAGATCGTCGTCGTCATGAGGGAGCGCACGCCGTTCACCGACCGGCTGTTCGCCCGGTTGCCCCGGCTCAGGCTTCTGATCACCTCAGGCATGCGTAACGCGTCCATCGACCTCGGCGCCGCCGCGCGGCACGGTGTCACGGTGTGCGGGACGGCGAGCAATTCCGAGCCGCCCGTCGAGCTCACCTGGGCGCTGATCCTCGGGCTGGCCCGGCAGGTGGTACGGGAGAACACGGCCCTGCGCGAGCGCGGCCCCTGGCAGAGCACCGTCGGCACCGACCTGTACGGCCGCCGCCTGGGCCTGCTCGGCCTCGGCAAGACCGGCAGCAAGGTCGCTCGCATCGGCCAGGCCTTCGGCATGGACGTCATGGCCTGGAGCCAGAACCTGACCGCCGGGCGTGCCGACGCCGTCGGCGTCCGGCTCGCGGCCACCAAGGAGGAACTGCTCGAAAGCAGCGACTTCGTCTCGGTCCATCTCGTACTCGGCGACCGGACCCGGGGGCTGCTCGGCCCCGACGAGCTGAAGCGGATGCGGCCCTCGGCCTACCTCGTCAACACCTCGCGCGCCGCCATCGTGGACCAGGCGGCGCTCGTCCGGGCGCTGCGCGACGGCTGGATCGCCGGCGCCGGTGTCGACGTGTTCGAAACGGAGCCGCTGCCCGATGGGCATGAGTTCCGCTCGCTGCCGAACCTGCTCGCTACGCCGCACCTCGGTTACGTGACCGAGCGCAACTACCGCGGCTACTACGAGCAGACGGTCGAGGACATCGCCGCCTTCCTGGCGGGAGACCCGGTCCGCGTTCTGAGTACCTGAGGTAAGTACGTGAGCGGATGTGACGCGCGTCGCATCCGGCCATGCTGTCGGTCATGAGCGACACACCGGTAAAGCAGCAGAACACAACGGCGTACTACGGGCAGGCGGTCGCCGCCTTCGTGACGGCGCTCGGAGCGGTGACCCTCGGCATCCTCTACATGGACGCCGACGCCTGGGTGCGAGCGTTCCTCGGCATCGGCGTCCTGTACTTGGTGACCTCGGCGTTCACCCTCGCCAAGGTGATCAGGGACCGGCAGGAGGCCGGGCAGATCGTGAGCCGCGTCGACCAGGCCCGCCTGGAGAAGCTCCTCGCCGAGCACGACCCCTTCCAGAAGCTCTGAGCAGACCCTAAGCGCTTGCTCACCTTCGGGGTATGGTGTTCGTTCCTGTCGGACGGAAGGGGCGAGCCATGAGTGCGGCGGACGAGATGACCGACGGCGCGGACCAGCCATGGGGCGAGGTCAGCCCCGAGGCGGCCAGGAAGCTGCTGGTCGCCGCCGTCGAGGCGTTCGCCGAGCGCGGCTACCACGCGACGACGACCCGCGACATCGCGGGCCGCGCGGGGATGAGTCCGGCCGCGCTCTACATCCATTACAAGACGAAGGAAGAGCTGCTCCACCGGATCAGCCGCATCGGGCACGACAGGGCCCTGGAGATTCTCCAGGCCGCGGCGGAAGGTCCGGGCTCGGCCGCCGAGCGGCTCGACGGCGCCGTACGCCGCTTCGTCCGCTGGCACGCGGAACGGCACACCACGGCACGCGTTGTCCAGTACGAACTCGACGCGCTCAGCGACGAGCACCGCACCGAGATCGTCGAGCTGCGCCGGCGCACCGACGCCGCCGTACGCCGCATCCTGAACGACGGCGTGAAGGCGGGGGAGTTCGACGTACCGGACGTGCCCGGCACCACGCTCGCCGTGCTGTCGCTGTGCATCGACGTGGCGCGCTGGTTCAACGCCCAGGGGCGCAGGACGCCCGACGAGGTCGGCGAGCTGTATGCCGGCCTCGTCCTGCGGATGGTCGCCGCCCAGAAGTAGCGGCGGCCGGGGGAGTGGCCGTCCGGGGGCGACGGCCGATTGGGAGCGGCGGCTCAGAAGTAGTAGCGGGACACCGACTCCGCCACGCACGCCGGCTTGTCGCCGCCCTCGCGCTTCACCGTGACGACGGCCGTCACCTGTACGCCGCCGCCCGCCTCCGTGACCTCCTTGAGCACCGCCGTAGCGCGCACCCGCGAGCCGACCGGCACGGGGGACGGGAAGCGCACCTTGTTGGCGCCGTAGTTGATGCCCATCTTCATGCCCTCGACCCGCATGATCTGGGGGACGAGCGCCGGCAGCAGCGACAGCGTCAGATAGCCGTGCGCGATCGTCGTCTTGAAGGGGCCCGCCGCGGCCCTCTCCGGGTCCACGTGGATCCACTGGTGGTCGCCGGTCGCCTCGGCGAACAGGTCGATCCGCTTCTGGTCGACCTCCAGCCACTCGCTGTGCCCCAACTGCTCGCCCACCCCGGCGAGCAGCTCCTCGGCGGAAGTGAAGATCCTCGGCTCTGCCATGTCCCGGCCCCTGCCTCTCATGCGGCTGCACATTCACGTTCCGACAGCCAGTTCCCACAGCTTGTCTAAGCGCTTGCTCAGCATGGTTCGGCTCTTGTGTTCTGTCAACGACAAGCCCAGTAGGGTTCGAGGAGTGCCGCAGATACCAGAGAAGATCCACGAGCTCACGGTCGGCCAGCTGTCCGCGCGCAGCGGCGCCGCCGTGTCCGCCCTGCACTTCTACGAGTCCAAGGGTCTGATCTCCAGCCGCAGGACGGCGGGCAACCAGCGACGCTACGGCCGTGACGCGCTGCGCCGCGTCGCCTTCGTACGCGCGGCCCAGCGCGTCGGCATCCCGCTCGCCACGATCCGGGACGCCCTGGCCGAACTCCCGGAGGAGCGCACGCCCAACCACGAGGACTGGGCGCGGCTCTCCGAGGCGTGGCGCTCCGAACTGGACGAGCGCATCAAGCAGCTCGGAAGGCTCCGCGACCACCTCAGCGACTGCATCGGCTGCGGCTGCCTGTCGCTGGAGACCTGCGTACTGTCCAACCCGGACGACGTCTTCGGCGAGCGCATGACCGGCTCCCGGCTGCTCCCGGAACGCCGGAGCGCGCCGGACCCCAAGGAGAAGCGGGAGAAGCGAAGCGCCTGAGCTTCGGCCGGACCACCGCGCGTACCAACTCCGCTCCGGAGAGGGCCGGCCGGTTGTCGGGCAGCAGCAGGTGGACCTCGGGACCGGCCGGTCGATGGCGACAGCCACCACTGACAACGCGGAGGCACGGCAGCCGGGTGAACCGAGCGCCGCGCCCCCGCGCGCTCAGGCCACCGACGCCAGTTCCCTGCGCCGTACCCGCTTGGACTCCGCCAGCGCCTCGGCTGTCAGAACGGGCTGCGGCACCAGAATGCCGCAGCCCGTGCACACCGGCCCGAACCACGGGTCATGCGCCAGCCCCTGCTTCCAGACGATCCTGCTCTCCGCACACACAGGGCAGTTCGCCCCGGGCTCGGACTCCAGTGCGGAGATCAGCCGGCGCAGTACGTCGCCGAGCGGCGCCACCGGATGGATCCCGGGTTCGTCGCACCAGGCAACTCCGCACCCTCCCCAGGTGCGGCGGTGCCAGTCGTCGAAGGAGCCCGGACGCCGCAGCCCGTCGTGCTTCTCGCGCTTGCGGCGCCGGGCGAATTCCACTTCGTAGGCGAGCCAGACAGCCCGCGCTTCCTCCAATTCGTCGAGCGCGGCCACCAGCCGCGCCGGATCGGGGGCCCTGTCCTCCGGTTCGATCATGTGCCTGGAGCACAGATGGTCCCAGGTCGCCCGATGCCCATAAGGGGCAAACCGTTCCAGGCATTTGCGCAGCGAATACCGCCGCAGTGCCAGGTCGCACCGCGGGTCGCGCACCTGTCTCGCAAGACTTCGGAAACCGGCCATTGCACTTGCCACCTCCGTCGCTGGTACTTCGGCGTCACAGAGTGGACGTACGGGTGCCCCGATCGGCTCCATCGAAAATCGAATGGACGTCATCAGTGGGGATTCAGAAAAGGTGACGCCTATTCACCTTCCGGCGGCCGCGTACCGCCAGTAACGTCCGCCGCACCGGTCGGCCTCCCCCCAAGGAGCACCCATGCGACGACGACGTCCCAGTGCCGCACCCCACCCACAGCACAGAACAGCCCTGGCGGCAGCGGTCATCGCACTCGCCGCGGGCCTGCTCTCCCCCCTGCCGCAGGCCACGGCGGACGACACCCGCAAGGCCACCGCAACCACCGCCACCGCCGTCACGGATCACTGCGGCGGCCAGTGCGACGACATCCTGCCGCCGGGCCAGAACGGCAACGCCACCCTCGCCGAGATCCTCGCCCACCGCACGCTGGGCACCCGCCCCGCGCACAGTTCCGACCAGATAGCGAAGTACGACGCTCTCGTCGCGGGCCACCAGGGCCTCACCGACGAGAGACTCACCGACTTCTTCAACGACGGTTCCTTCGGAGTCCCCGAGGACCAGGTCGCCTCCGTGATCCGCCCCCGTGACGACGTCACGATCACCCGCGACAAGGCGACCGGCGTCCCGCACATCAAGGGCACCACCCGTTACGGCACCGAATTCGGCGCCGGTTACGCGGCGGGCCAGGACCGGCTCTGGCTGATGGACCTCTTCCGCCACATCGGCCGCGGCGAACTGACCTCGTTCGCGGGCGGCGCCCTCGCCAACCAGGGCCTGGAGCAGCAGTTCTGGCCGCAGGCCCCGTACACCGAGGAAGACCTCCAGGCCCAGATCGACTGGATACGGACCACCAAGGGCGCGCGCGGCGAGCAGGCGATGGCCGACGCGCAGGCGTACGTCGACGGCATCAACTCCTACCGCGAGAAGGCCAAGAAGGGCCGCTACTTCCCCGGCGAGTACGTCCTCACCGGAAAAATCGACGCGATCACCGACGTCGGAGAGATCAAGCCCTTCAAAATCACCGACCTGATCGCGCTCGCCTCCGTCGTCGGCGGCCTCTTCGGCGGCGGAGGGGGCGGCGAGGTCCAGTCCGCGATCTCGCTGCTCGCGGCGCAGCAGAAGTACGGCGTCGCCGAAGGCACCGAGGTCTGGGAGTCCTTCCGCCAGCGCAACGATCCCGAGGCCGTCCTCACCGTCCACGACGGCACCAGCTTCCCGTACGCCGGCAAACCGGGGAACCCGCGCGGCGCGGCCATGCCCGACCGCGGCTCCGTGACACCCGAGCAGCTCGTGTACGACCGCGAAGGCTCCGCCCGGACCGGGCAGGCAGGGCGGAAGGATCCGGTCGAGGCGCCGAAGAAGCTCAAGCCGCTCCAGGGCATGTACGACGACGGTGTGCTGCCCGGCGCCGACTTCTCGAAGAAGCGCGGCATGTCCAACGCCCTGCTGGTCTCCGGCGAGCACACCGCGAGCGGAAACCCGGTCGCCGTCTTCGGCCCCCAGACCGGCTACTTCGCCCCGCAACTGCTCATGCTCCAGGAACTCCAGGGCCCCGGCATCAGCGCCCGCGGCGCCTCCTTCGCCGGCGTCGGCATGTACGTCCAGCTCGGCCGTGGCCAGGACTACGCCTGGTCGGCCACCTCCGCCGGACAGGACATCACCGACACGTACGCGGTGGAGCTGTGCGAACCGGGCGGCGGCAGGCCGGACAAGTCCTCGGCGCACTACCTCTTCCGGGGCGCCTGCACCCCCATGGAGAAGCTGGAGAAGCGCAACGCGTGGAAGCCGACGCTGGCCGACTCCACGGCCGCGGGCTCGTACCGGATGCAGGTCTGGCGCACGAAGTACGGCACGGTCACCCACCGCGCCACCGTCGGCGGCAAGCCCGTCGCGTACACGTCTCTGCGCTCCACCTACCGGCACGAGGCCGACTCGATCACCGGCTTCCAGATGTTCAACGACCCGTCGTACGTGAAGGACGCCGCGTCCTTCCAGAAGGCGGCGCAGAGCATCGACTACGCCTTCAACTGGTTCTACGCCGACTCGCGCACCGCCGCCTACTACAACAGCGGCATGAACCCGGTGCGCGCCGAAGGCGTCGACGCCTCACTCCCGGTCAAGGCGGAGAAGACGTACGAATGGCGGGACTACGACCCGCGGGCCAACACCGCCGCCTACACCCCACCCGCCCAGCACCCGCAGTCCACCGGCCAGGACTACTACATCTCGTGGAACAACAAGCAGGCGAAGGACTTCACGGCGGCCGGCTTCGGCAACGGCTCCGTGCACCGGGGCGACCTCCTCGACGACCGGGTGAAGAAGCTGGTCGCCGACGGCGGCGTCACCCGCGCCTCGCTCACCCGGGCCATGGCGGAGGCGGCCGTCACCGACCTGCGCGGCGAGGACGTACTGCCTGAGCTCCTGAAGGTGCTGCGCTCGCAGCCCGTCACCGACCCGGACCTGGCCAGGGGCATCCAGCAACTGGAGTCCTGGCGCTCGGCGGGGGCCCAGCGCAAGGAGACGGCGCAGGGGTCACGCACCTACTCCCACCCCGACGCGGTTCGGATCATGGACGCCTGGTGGCCGCTGCTCGTCGAGGCCGAGTTCAGGCCCGGGCTCGGTGACGACCTGTACGGCGAGCTGGCCAAAAGCCTCTCCATCGACGAGGCGCCGTCGGCCGGGCACGGGCCGACCGGGGCGCACGCGGGCTCGGCCTTCCAGTACGGCTGGTGGAGTTACGTCGACAAGGACCTCCGCAAGGTCCTCGGGCAGGAGGTCAAGGGCCCACTGGCGAAGGCCTACTGCGGCGGCGGTGACCTGTCCGCCTGCCGCGACACCCTCCTCGCCACCCTGAAGCAGGCCGTTGCCACGCCCGCCGCCGAGGTCTATCCCGGCGACGACAGTTGCAAGGCCGGGGAGCAGTGGTGCGCCGACTCGATCGTGCACCGCGCGGTCGGCGGACTCACCCACCCCACGATGCACTGGCAGAACCGCCCGACCTACCAGATGGTGATCGAGTACCCGTCGCGACGGTGAGGGGTGCGGGGTGGGGTGGGCGCCTGCGGCGGGCTTTCCCCACCCCGCCCCTTCCCGAAC
>NZ_JAGGPC010000023.1:0-182537 GCF_018614005.1 Streptomyces sp. ISL-99 | reverse complement strand
GGAACTTCTTCTCGCGCGCGTAACGGTTCACCAGACCCGTCATCGCCGCACGGAAGCCCTCCTCGTGCGTACCGCCCTCGTGCGTGTGGATCGTGTTCGCGAAGGAGTACACACCCTCCGTGTACTGCGAATTCCACTGCATCGCGATCTCGACCGAGAGCATGCGCTCCTTGTCCTCGGCCTCGACATCGATGACGGTCGGGTGAATCAGCTCACCCTTGCGCGAGTTCAGGTACTTCACGAAGTCGACGATGCCGCCCTCGTAGTGGTACTTCACCGTCCGCGCCGGCTGCTCCTCGGCCGCCTCGGCGTCGGGGTCGTCGGCGTTCATCGTCGCCTTGGCCGACTCACGCTCGTCCGTGAGCGTCAGAGTCAGGCCCTTGTTGAGGAAGGCCATCTCCTGGAAGCGGCGCGCGAGCGTCTCGAAGGAGTAGTCGGTGGTCTCGAAGACGTCCGGATCGGCCCAGAACGTCACCGTGGTGCCGGAGTCCTCCACCCGCTCGTGCTGCGCGAGGGGAGCGGTGGGCACACCGAGCTTGTACTCCTGCGTCCAGCGGTAGCCGTCGCGCTTGATGTCCACGGCGAGCCTGGTGGACAGCGCGTTGACCACGGAGACACCCACACCATGCAGACCGCCCGACACGGCGTATCCGCCGCCGCCGAACTTGCCGCCCGCGTGCAGGACAGTGAGCACGACCTCGACAGCCGGCTTCTTCTCGACAGGATGGAGATCCACCGGGATACCACGGCCGTTGTCGACGACGCGCACGCCGCCGTCGGCCAGGATCGTGACATCGATCGTGTCCGCGTGGCCGGCCAGAGCCTCGTCGACGGAGTTGTCGACGACCTCCTGCACAAGGTGGTGAAGACCACGCTCACCGGTCGAGCCGATGTACATGCCGGGGCGCTTGCGGACCGCGTCCAGACCCTCGAGGACGGTGATCGCGCTCGCGTCGTAGGCCGAGGCGTTCGCCGTCACCTCGCCCGCGTCGGCAGCAGTGGAAGGAATGTTCTCGTTGGGGTCGCCGGAATCGGCCACGAAGCGCCCTTTCTGGCACA
This sequence comes from Streptomyces sp. ISL-99, assembly GCF_018614005.1. Taxonomy (NCBI): domain Bacteria; kingdom Bacillati; phylum Actinomycetota; class Actinomycetes; order Kitasatosporales; family Streptomycetaceae; genus Streptomyces; species Streptomyces sp. ISL-99. The sequence goes on along the minus strand of NZ_JAGGPC010000023.1, from coordinate 181,478 downwards.
GCACGGGCCGAAACCCCGACAAACGGGACCGGCCGCGTCGTTCTGTATAAGTCGACGTGTCCCGCAAGCGGGCGGGATTGTCCACCAGTCTACCGGTAGCGCGGACACTCATGGGGGTTTGCCGGTACCTGAGTACCCATGTGCCGTCCTGAACCGGCGCCGTCCGACTCCCCATATCCGGGAAGGGGCTCCAAGAGGCTCACACGGGCATCCAGCGCTTCCAGCTGTCAAGCACCCGCCACCGTGAGCGACACCTCACCCGGACACCCGCCCCCAGCCACTTCTCACCCGTACGTATCCCCAGGGCCCGTACTCCCCGGAGCCCGCAGCGCACCGAAACGACGCGGCGGACCACCCGGCCCCCAGATCTTGATCACCCGCACCGTGTCCCGCCCCAGATCAGCGTTCAACCGGGTCAACAGCTCCCGCTGCATCAACCGCAACTGCGTCGCCCACGCCGTCGAATCACACTGCACCGTGAGAACCCGCTCGTCCTCGTCATACCGCTGCGGCACACAGTGCTTCGCCAGACCCCCGCCCACGATCTCCGGCCACCGGCCCATCACACCGCCGACCGCCATCGGCATCTCCCAGCCGCGCTCCGTCTTCAACCGGTCCAGCGCCGCACCCAACGCCAACGGATCACGACCGTCCGCCCCCGAACCCGACCGCAACCCCCCACCACGCCGCGCCTGCCTCTTCTGCTGCGCCGCCGCCCCCCGCGCCCGCGCCTGCTCCTTCGCCGCACGCAACGCCACCCGCGCCAGATCAACCCCCGTCGACTGGGGCACCTCCGGCGCCTTCGCCTGCTCAGGCACCCTCAACGGCTCCTGAGGCAGCTCCCCACCCACCCCACCCGCACCGCTCGTCCCACCCAACCCGCTCATACCCGCGCCACCTCGCCGCCGGACACCACATACCGCGCCCCCGACAGCACACCCGGCACATCGTCATCCACCGCAGCCGTCACCAACACCTGCTCACCCGGCGCCACCAGCTCCGCCAGCCGCTCCCGCCGCCGCGCATCCAGCTCCGCGAACACGTCATCGAGCACCAGCACCGGCTCATTGCCCTCGCCACGCAGCAGATCGTACGAAGCAAGCCGCAGCGACAGCGCGTACGACCACGACTCACCATGACTGGCATAACCCTTCGCCGGCAGCTGCCCCAGCTTCAGCACAAGATCATCCCGATGCGGACCGACCAACGTCACACCCCGCTCGATCTCCTGCTTCCGCGCCTCCGCCAACGCCGCCAACAGCAGCTCGTACAACTCCTCACGCGTCTGACCAGCACCGACGCCCCCACCGACCGAACTCCGGTACTCCAACAACACCGGACCCCCACCCGGCGCCAGCTGCTCGTACGCCTTGTCCGTCATCGGCTGCAACGTCGCGATCAGATCCAGCCGCTGCGCCAGCAGCTCCGCACCCACCTGAGCCAGATGCTGGTCCCACACATCCAGCGTCGACATGTCCATCGACCGGCCACCGTGCCGACGCGCCATCGCCGCCGACTTCAACAACGTGTTCCGCTGCTTCAGCACCCGCTCGTAATCCGACCGCACACCCGCCATCCGCGGCGACCGCGCCGTGATCAGCTCATCGAGGAACCGCCGCCGCTCACCCGGATCACCCTTCACCAGAGCCAGATCCTCCGGCGCGAACAGCACCGTCCGTACGATCCCCAGCACATCACGCGGCCTGACCTGCGACGACCTGTTGATACGCGCCCGATTCGCCCGGCCCGGATTCAGCTCAAGCTCCACCAGCTGCTGCCGCTCGCCCTGCGTCACCGCCGCCCGGATCACCGCCCGCTCCGCGCCCATCCGCACCAGCGGCGCATCCGAAGCGACCCGGTGACTGCCGAGCGTCGCCAGATAACCGACCGCCTCGACAAGATTCGTCTTGCCCTGCCCGTTCGCCCCCACGAACACGGAAACGCCCGGATCGAGAGGGACCTCGACCCGGGCGTACGAGCGGAAGTCGGCCAGCGACAGATGCGTGACGTGCATGGCGTGCGCCGACCTTCTCCCAGCTCTGAGCTGCTTACTTCTTCGACTCGACCGCGTGACCACCGAACTGGTTGCGCAGAGCGGCGATCATCTTCATCTGCGGGGAGTCCTCCTGACGCGAAGCGAACCGCGCGAACAGCGACGCCGTGATCGCGGGCAGCGGCACCGCGTTGTCGATCGCCGCCTCCACCGTCCAGCGGCCCTCACCCGAGTCCGCGGCGAACCCACGCAGACCCTCAAGGTGCTCGTCGTCGTCCAGCGCGTTGACCGCCAGGTCCAGCAGCCAGGAACGGATGACCGTCCCCTCCTGCCAGGACCGGAAGACCTCACGCACGTCGGTGACGGAGTCGACCTTCTCCAGCAGCTCCCAGCCCTCGGCGTACGCCTGCATCATGGCGTACTCGATGCCGTTGTGAACCATCTTCGCGAAGTGGCCGGCGCCGACCTTGCCCGCGTGCACCGAACCGAACTCGCCCGCCGGCTTCAGCGCGTCGAAGACCGGCTGGACCTTCGCCACGTTCTCCGCGTCGCCGCCGTACATCAGCGCGTAGCCGTTCTCCAGGCCCCACACACCACCCGAAACGCCGCAGTCGACGAAACCGATGCCCTTGAGGCCCAGCTCCACCGCGTGCTTCTCATCGTCCGTCCAGCGGGAGTTCCCGCCGTCCACGACCACGTCGCCCGGCTCCAGCAGCTCGGCCAGCTCGTCGATCGTCGACTGGGTCGCGGCACCGGCCGGAACCATCACCCACACCACACGCGGGCCCTTGAGCTTGGCCACAAGCTCCTCAAGGCTGTGGACATCGGCGACGTCCGGGTTGCGGTCGTAACCGATGACGGTGTGGCCTGCGCGGCGGATGCGCTCACGCATGTTGCCGCCCATTTTGCCGAGGCCGACGAGACCGAACTCCATCAGAGATTCCTTAAGCGTTGTGGCGATTCGTACCCGAGACCGAGCCTACGCCCGGCCCGCAGAGGCCTCAGCCCGAGAGCCGCACCGGCATGATCAGGTACTTGTACGCCTCATCCGCCTCGGCATCGACCGCGGGCCTGCCACTGAGCAGCGCCGGCTTCGTCGACGTGGTGAAGGACAGCTGGGCGACCGGCGAGTCGATCGCGCTCAGGCCGTCCAGCAGGAAGGTCGGGTTGAAGGCGATCGAGATGTCGTCGCCCTCCAGGTTCGCGTCGACCCGCTCCACAGCCTGTGCGTCGTCGCTCGAACCCGCTTCGAGGATCAGCACGCCCTGCTCGAAGCTGAGCCGCACCGGAGTGTTCCGCTCCGCCACCAGCGCCACACGCTTGACGGCCTCGACGAACGGGGCGGTCTCGATGACGGCGATCGAGTTGAACTCGGTCGGGAAGAGCGTCCGGTACTTCGGCAGATCGCCCTCGAGCAGACGGGTCGTCGTACGCCGGCCCGAGCCCTCGAAACCGATCAGACCCTCACCGGCACCAGAGCTGGACAGCGCGAGGGTGACCGTGTCACCGCTGGTCAGCGACTTGGCGGTGTCCAGCAGAGTCTTGGCGGGCACCAGCGCGACGGCGGAAGCCTCCGGGTCCTCCGGCTTCCACATGAACTCGCGGACCGCGAAGCGGTAGCGGTCGGTCGAGGCCAGCGTGACCCTGTCGCCCTCGATCTCGATCCGTACGCCGGTGAGCACCGGAAGCGTGTCGTCGCGGCCGGCGGCGATGGCCACCTGGGCGGCGGCGGAGGCGAAGACCTCACCGGGAACGGTGCCGGTCGCGGTCGGCATCTGCGGCAGCGCCGGGTACTCCTCCACGGGAAGCGTGTGGAGTGTGAACCGCGAGGAGCCGCAGACCACGGTCGCCCGTACACCGTCTGTGGAAATCTCCACCGGACGGTTCGGCAGGGCGCGGCAGATGTCGGCGAGGAGCCGGCCGGAGACGAGAACGGTGCCGTCCTCCTCCACGTCCGCCTCGACCGAGACCCGCGCCGAGACCTCGTAGTCGAAGCCGGAGAGACTCAGCGCGCCGTCCTCGGCCTTCAGAAGAAGGCCCGCGAGAACGGGGACCGGCGGACGGGCCGGAAGGCTGCGAGCCGTCCAGGCCACCGCCTCCGCGAGTACATCGCGCTCAACCCGGATCTTCACCGGAACCGCCTCCTGCTTGTTGCTGGCTCGCCCTGCTGGCCGTCGTCGTCTGGGGTCGTCTGGCTGTGTTGCCGGGGACCAGTCTGACGCACGGCACCGACAGTCGGTGCGGCTCGGGGTCAAGTCGTGGCGAGAGGCGTCGCCGGCTCCGGGCCCAAGTTGTGCACAGGCCCTTCTTCCAAGCGAATTCCGAGCTAACTCTAAGTGGGAGTAGTAGTAGGGCCTGTGGAAACGGTGGATAACCCCGTTTGCGCAGGTCAAGCCCACTTTTTTGTCCACTGCGCCTGTGGGCGGAGCCGGTGGACAACTCGGTGTTTCTGTGGACGCCCGAAAGTTACACACACTCGGTGCACAGGCAGGGGTGACTTCTCCCCAGCGCTGTCCCCAGCTTTACCCATGTTCCCCACAGCCCAACCGACCTCCTTGGTGTGACCGCTTTCACTCGCGCCGGTGAGAGCCCGTGTTTCGTTGCCGAACAGTGGACAGAGGTGTGGATTAGCTGTGCACAAGACGGTCCAGCCTGTGGGCCGCCGGTGGACAACCAAGATCCGCCCCTGTGGACAGATTTTCTGTCCACACCCTGTGGACGATGCTTGACCACAAATCCACAACCACCTGACCTGGGGTGATGAAGTCTCAGGAACCGCACCTGTGGACCCAATCTGGACAACTTCTGGGTCCCCAGGGTGTGGACGGAACATCCTGCCCTGTTCTGTGGAGAACGGAGTCCCACGGGCACGTATTCGAACACCGTGAAGGCGCGGAACGACGAAGGGCGCCCCGGGAGTTCGTCCCGGGACGCCCTTCGGAGGCGATGCGCAGACCGTTCCTGCGCCGCGTCAGCCGTTCTTGATGCGGTTCGTGAGCTCGGTGACCTGGTTGTAGATGGAGCGCCGTTCCGCCATGAGCGCGCGGATCTTGCGGTCGGCGTGCATCACGGTCGTATGGTCGCGGCCGCCGAACTGGGCACCGATCTTGGGCAGCGAGAGATCCGTCAGCTCACGGCACAGGTACATCGCGATCTGCCGGGCCGTCACGAGAACGCGGCTGCGGGACGACCCGCAGAGGTCCTCCACCGTCAGCCCGAAGTAGTCCGCGGTGGCCGCCATGATGGCGCTCGCCGTGATCTCGGGAGAGGCGTCCTCACCGCCGGGGATCAGGTCCTTGAGCACGATCTCGGTGAGGCCGAGATCCACCGGCTGCCGGTTGAGGGACGCGAACGCCGTCACGCGGATCAGCGCACCCTCCAGCTCGCGGATGTTGCGCGAGATGCGGGACGCGATGAACTCCAGCACCTCCGGCGGGGCGTTGAGCTGCTCCTGCACCGCCTTCTTGCGGAGGATCGCGATGCGCGTCTCCAGCTCGGGCGGCTGTACGTCGGTGGTCAGGCCCCACTCGAAGCGGTTGCGCAGCCGGTCCTCCAAGGTCACCAGCTGCTTGGGCGGCCGGTCCGAGGACAGCACGATCTGCTTGTTCGCGTTGTGGAGCGTGTTGAAGGTGTGGAAGAACTCCTCCTGCGTCGACTCCTTGCTCGCCAGGAACTGGATGTCGTCGACGAGCAGGATGTCCACGTCGCGGTAGCGCTTGCGGAAGGCGTCGCCCTTGCCGTCGCGGATGGAGTTGATGAACTCGTTGGTGAACTCCTCGGAGCTCACGTACCGCACGCGCGTGCCGGGGTAGAGGCTCCGCGCGTAGTGCCCGATCGCGTGCAGCAGGTGCGTCTTGCCGAGCCCGGACTCGCCGTAGATGAAGAGCGGGTTGTACGCCTTGGCCGGCGCTTCGGCCACGGCGACTGCGGCCGCGTGTGCGAAGCGGTTGGACGAGCCGATGACGAAGGTGTCGAAGAGGTACTTGGGGTTGAGGCGGGCGTGCGGCTCGCCGGGGCCCGGTGTGGAGGCCTGCGCGGCCAGGGGCCCGGGGGCGCCGCCGGACTGCATCGAGGAGCCGGGGCCGCCGCCGCGGTGGGGGGCGGGCTGGTCCTGGTGGTCGCGGCGCTCGGGGCGTTCGTGGCGGGAGGGCTGGTCGTAGTGCGGCTGCTCGTACTGCTGGTGCTCGGGCGCCTGCTGCCGGTAGTCGTGCTGCTGCGGGCGGGTGGCGTACGGGTCGCGCTCCTGGTATCCGCCGAGCCGGGGCTGCTGCCAGCCGTGGTCCTCCTGCGGGCGGGGCCAGGAGCCCTGCTCGTGGCGGGGCTGCCGGTAGTCGGGATAGGCGGGCCTGGCGGTCGGCAGGTCGTCGGACGGCGGCCGGTGTCCGTACGTGTCGTACGACTCGTGCTGTGGCTGCTGCTGCGGGGCCGGCTCCGCAGCGGAGTCGTCGACGGTGATCGCGATCCGGATGGGGCGGCCGCACTCACGGCTCAGCGTCTCGCTGATGAGCGGTGCGAGCCGGCCTTCGAGGACGCGCTTGCCCCATTCGTTGGGGACGGCGAGCAGCGCGGTGTCGGCGACAAGGGCGAGCGGCTGGCAGCGCTCGATCCACTGTTTGTCCTTGGGTTCGATCCCCTGCTGGCCCTCTCCGAGGAGATGCTCCAGCACTCGTGGCCACACTGCGGCAAGATCGGCAGGTACGTCAGCCACAGGGCACGCTCTCTCACAGGTCCCACGAAGGTGTGGTTCTTGGGACGGGATGGGAAGGACAGGCAAGGACACAACGGATAAGAATCCAAGTTCATGCACGGTAGTCGCGGGTCCTTACGTGCATCAAGTTGTTGTCCACAGCCTGTGCATAGTGGACCCTGGTGAAGGGTCGGTTTGACCGGATGGCGTAGCCGCGCGTACCGTGACCAGGTCGAGTTGTCGATGGCTGCTGCCGCCTGCCTCCGATGGGCAAAGATCACGGTCTGTGATCGTGAAGCGGTGCACACGGGCGTTGCGAGCTTCCTCGTGGGCGCACGGTGACAGCCAGGCGATGCCCCGCCACCACACCACTTCTGGAGCCCCCGAGTGAGCAAGCGCACCTTCCAGCCGAACAACCGTCGTCGCGCCAAGACCCACGGTTTCCGTCTCCGCATGCGGACGCGTGCCGGTCGCGCCATCCTGGCGACTCGCCGTGGCAAGGGCCGCACGCGCCTTTCCGCCTGATCACCTACAGGTCATGACGTGCTGCCTACCGAGAATCGGCTGAGGCGGCGCGAGGACTTCGCGACCGCGGTACGCCGAGGACGCCGGGCCGGGCGCCCGCTCCTCGTCGTCCATCTGCGAAGTAGCGGTGCAACGGACCCGCACGCGTCTGGGGAGAGCGTTCCCCAGCCGCGTGCGGGTTTCGTCGTCAGCAAAGCCGTTGGCAACGCTGTCGTACGGAACCTGGTGAAGCGCAGGCTTCGCCACCTGGTCCGGGACCGTCTGTCGGAGCTGCCCCCCGGTAGCCTGGTTGTCGTACGGGCGTTGCCCGGATCAGGTGATGCCGACCATGCACAGCTGGCCCGAGACCTGGATGCCGCGCTTGAGCGGTTGCTGGGAGGGGGCGCGCGATGAAGTACCCGCTGCTGGCTCTGATCAAGCTGTACCAGTGGACGATCAGTCCGTTGCTCGGGCCTGTCTGCCGGTACTACCCGTCGTGTTCTCACTACGGGTTTACGGCCATCGACCGGCACGGTGCGGTCAAGGGCACGGCTCTGACCGCCTGGCGCATTCTGCGGTGCAATCCGTGGTCGCCGGGCGGTGTGGACCATGTTCCGCCTCGCCGGCGTCCGCGTTGGCACGAAGCGCTGCGCAATGCGTGGAGCGGCAGCCGCGGCAGCAAGGGCGGGCAGCACTCCGCCGCTGAGATCAACCCGGCCGCAGAGACCTCGCCCAATGCTCAAGGAGCCTGATTAGTGGACACGATTGCCAGTCTGTTCAGCTTTATCACCACCCCAGTTTCCTGGATCATCGTCCAGTTCCACACGATGTACGGCGCGGTCTTCGGGCCTGACACGGGCTGGGCCTGGGGTCTGTCCATCGTGTCCCTGGTGGTGCTGATCCGGATCTGTCTGATCCCGCTGTTCGTGAAGCAGATCAAGTCGACGCGTGGCATGCAGGCGCTCCAGCCTGAGATGAAGAAGATCCAGGAGCGCTACAAGAACGACAAGCAGCGTCAGTCCGAAGAGATGATGAAGCTGTACAAGGAGACGGGTACCAACCCGTTGTCCTCGTGCCTTCCCATCCTGGCGCAGTCGCCGTTCTTCTTTGCCCTGTACCACGTGCTGAGCAAGATCTCCTCGGGTGACGAGATCGGTGTGCTCAACCAGAACCTGGTCGACAGCGCCCGTGAGGCCCACATCTTCGGCGCCCCGATCGCGGCGAAGTTCATGGACAGCACGGAGAAGGTCGCTGCCCTCCAGGCTTCGCTGACCGATGTGCGCATCGTCACCGCGGTCATGATCGTTCTGATGTCGGCGTCGCAGTTCTACACGCAGCGCCAGCTGATGACGAAGAACGTCGACCTGACGGTCAAGACGCCGTTCATGCAGCAGCAGAAGATGCTGATGTACATCTTCCCGGTCATGTTCGCCGTCATGGGCATCAACTTCCCCGTCGGTGTCCTCGTCTACTGGCTGACCACCAACGTGTGGACCATGGGCCAGCAGATGTACGTGATCCACGGGAACCCCACTCCGGGCAGCAAGGCGCAGGCTCAGCTGCTGGAGCGGATGCAGAAGTCGATCGTCAAGCACGGCAAGGTCCGCAGCCGGCGTGAGCGCAATGTCATCAAGCAGATCGCTGCCAAGGGCCGTGAGCGCAACGAGGCCGAGCGCAGGTTCGTCAAGGGTCTTGGTCTGGCGCGGCTGACGGTGCAGCCTGACGGCACGGTGGCGAAGGGTGAGCCCGAGGTCGAGACCGAGGACGGTACGACGTTGGATTCCGGCCCGAAGCGGCAGCAGCCCAAGCGTCTGACCAAGGCGCAGCGTCAGGCCGCCGCCGCCGAGTCCGCGGCGAAGACGTCGTTGCAGAAGGAAGAGCCGGAGGACAAGCCCAAGACGGCCGGCAAGTCTTCTTCCGGTTCCGCACGCCAAGCCAAATCCGGGCAGCGCAAGGGCCAGCAGCGGCCCAAGCACCCGTCGAAGAAGTAATAAGGAGTCCATCCCGTGACGGAAGGCATCACCTCCGTGGCCGCTGAGGGTGGCGACACCCTGACCCGCCTCGAGCAGGAAGGGGAGATCGCGGCCGATTATCTTGAGGGACTGCTCGACATCACCGACCTCGACGGCGACATCGACATGGATGTCGAGGCCGACCGGGCTGCGGTCTCGATCATCAGTGATACGGGTAGCCGTGACCTGCAGAAGCTCGTGGGGCGCGACGGTGAGGTCCTGGAGGCGCTTCAGGAGCTGACGCGTCTCGCTGTGCACCGCGAGACCGGGGACCGCAGTCGGCTGATGCTGGACATCGCGGGGTTCCGGGCCAAGCGGCGTGAGGAGCTCGCGGAGCTCGGCGCCAAGGCTGCGGACGAGGTGAAGGGCACCGGGGCGCCGGTGAAGCTTGACCCCATGACGCCGTTCGAGCGCAAGGTCGTGCACGACGCGATTGCGGCCGCGGGTCTGCGCAGTGAGTCCGAGGGCGAAGAGCCGGAGCGTTTCGTCGTTGTTCTCCCGGCCTGACCGGCCTCGTCACGTCTGTCGGCCCCGTCTGTTCGCAGGCGGGGCCGATCTTTGTCAGCCTGTTAGTCAGCCATCAGTTCGGTAGCGCGGTACGGAAGGACGGTCCCCGTGACGGAGGAAGCAGAGCTTCCCCAGGCGCCTGAAGAGGCACGGGCGGTATTCGGTGAGTACTTTCCAGCGGCTGTCCGGTACGCGGAACTCCTCGCGGACGCCGGCGTCAAGCGAGGACTGATCGGTCCTCGCGAGGTGCCGCGACTGTGGGAGCGGCACTTGCTGAACTGTGCGGTGCTCTCTGAGGTGGTCCCGGAAGGTGTCACGGTATGTGATGTGGGTTCGGGGGCGGGGCTTCCTGGCATTCCGCTGGCGCTGGTGCGCCCGGACCTGAAGATCACTCTCCTTGAGCCGCTGCTGCGGCGTACGAACTTCCTCCAGGAGGTCGTCGAGCTGCTGGGTCTGGAGCACGTGACGGTGGTGCGTGGCCGTGCGGAGGAAGTTCTGGGGAAGCTGCCGCCGGTTCATGTGGTGACGGCCCGGGCGGTGGCACCGCTGGACCGGCTGGCGGGCTGGGGCGTTCCCCTGTTGCGTCCGTACGGGGAGATGCTGGCGCTCAAGGGTGACACCGCCGAGGAGGAGCTCAAGAGCACACGTTCCGCACTGAGCAAGCTCGGTGTGGTGAAGACGGAAGTGCTTCAGGTGGGCGAGGGGGTGGTGAACCCGCTGTCCACGGTGGTGCGTGTGGAGGTGGGGGAGAGCCCCGGCGGGGTGAGGTTCGCGGCCAAGCGGGCCAAGGCCGCGCGGCCGTCGCGTACGCGTCGACGGCGATGATCTGCCCTGTTTATCAGCGATGCTCCATACAAGCTGCCATACGTACGCATTGCGGAGTGTCGTGAGGGCTTAGGTGCGCTGCCGGTGCATCGTGTTTCACGTGAAACGTCGCTCTCTGCTGCATGGAATCATCAGCCGCGGTCGTGCGGCTGCCGCACCGCGCGACCGCAGGCCCGTGAGGGGTACGGAGTTGTCCACAGAGGTGGATTCCTCCACAGAAGAACGGGCCTCGCTGGTTCATGACCCCGAAAGCATGGCAGGCTCTGTGCATTGCGAGCCTGAAGCCGAGGAGAGTGAATCGTTGCGGTCCGACGCCAACATCGCGGGACCGATGACCGACCCGGTCCCCGGTCCCCGATCCGAATCGGTGGGGGAGGATGTTTCACGTGAAACACCGCCCCCTATGGACGACACCCCCATTGGTCGCGCTGCCCAGCTGGCGGTAGAAGCTCTCGGCCGTGCCGGTGAGGGTCTGCCCCGTCCTGAGCAGACCCGCATCATGGTGGTGGCCAACCAGAAGGGCGGCGTCGGGAAGACCACGTCGACGGTCAACCTTGCTGCTTCGCTCGCGCTGCACGGCGCGCGTGTTCTGGTGGTCGATCTCGACCCGCAGGGCAACGCTTCCACGGCACTGGGCATCGACCATCACGCCGAAGTGCCCTCGATCTATGACGTCCTGGTCGACAGCAGGCCGCTCTCCGAAGTGGTCCAGCCGGTCCCGGACGTCGAAGGTCTCTTCTGCGCGCCGGCGACCATCGATCTCGCCGGTGCGGAGATCGAGCTGGTGTCGCTGGTGGCGCGGGAGAGCCGCTTGCAGCGGGCGATCCAGGCGTACGAGCAGCCGTTGGATTACATCCTCATCGACTGCCCGCCCTCGCTGGGCCTGCTGACCGTCAATGCGATGGTCGCCGGCGCGGAGGTGCTGATCCCCATTCAGTGCGAGTACTACGCGCTCGAAGGGCTGGGGCAGCTTCTTCGGAACGTCGATCTGGTGCGGGGGCATCTCAACCCGGACCTGCATGTGTCGACGATTCTGCTGACCATGTACGACGGAAGGACCCGGCTCGCCTCTCAGGTGGCCGACGAAGTGCGTACTCACTTCGGTAAGGAGGTGCTCAAGACGAGCATCCCGCGGTCGGTTCGCATCTCGGAAGCGCCGAGCTACGGGCAGACCGTGCTCACCTATGACCCGGGGTCCAGTGGATCCCTGTCGTACCTCGAAGCGGCTCGTGAGATCGCGCTGCGGGGTGTCGGGGTGCACTACGACCCGCAGCATGCCCACGTGGGCAGCCAGAACAGCCAGCAGAGCATGTCGGAGGGGATCCAGTGAGTGACCGACGTAGAGGATTGGGGCGTGGGCTCGCCGCGCTGATCCCGGCCGCTTCGCAGGAGACGTCGAGCCCGCCCGTAGGGTCGGCTTCGACGTCTCCCGGGGCAGTGCCGGTGCTGACCGCGGAGCGGGGGGTGGCGGCCGCGAAGGTGACTTCGCTTCCTGTGACTCCCGTTTCACGTGAAACGCAAGCTCCCCTGCAGGCGCGGGAGTCGGAGCCGGCAGAGCTCGACGAGGTAGCCGGGGTGCACTTCGCCGAGCTTCCGCTGGACTCCATCAAGCCGAACTCCCGGCAGCCGCGTGAGGTGTTCGACGAGGACGCTCTCGCGGAGCTGGTCACCTCCATCAAGGAGGTGGGGCTTCTCCAGCCCGTCGTTGTGCGGCAGCTGGGGCCCGAGCGCTATGAGCTCATCATGGGCGAGCGTCGCTGGCGGGCCTGCCGGGAAGCAGGGCTGGAGAGGATCCCCGCGATCGTCCGGGCCACGGAGGACGAGAAGCTGCTCCTCGACGCCTTGCTGGAGAACCTGCACAGGGCGCAGCTCAACCCGCTGGAAGAGGCAGCGGCGTACGACCAGCTGCTCAAGGACTTCAACTGCACGCACGACCAGCTGGCGGACCGGATCGGTCGCTCGCGCCCGCAGGTCTCCAACACGCTTCGCCTGCTGAGGTTGTCGCCTTCGGTTCAGCGCAGGGTGGCGGCGGGTGTGCTGTCCGCCGGGCATGCGCGGGCGCTGCTCGGCGTGGAGGATTCCGAGGAGCAGGACCGTCTGGCGCACCGCATCGTGGCCGAGGGGCTGTCCGTGCGGGCGGTCGAGGAGATCGTCACTCTGATGGGCTCACCTCCGCAGAGCTCTCCCAAGGCGAAGGGGCCACGTGCTGGTGCCAGGTTGTCGCCTGCGCTGTCCGGTCTTGCCTCCCGGCTCTCCGACCGGTTCGAGACCCGGGTGAAGGTCGACCTGGGGCAGAAGAAGGGCAAGATCGTCGTCGAGTTCGCGTCGATGGACGATTTGGAACGGATCCTCGGGACGCTGGCCCCCGGCGAGGGGCGGGTCCTGCAGAAGGGGCTCACCGAAGAGGTCGCTGCGGACGGCGAGAGCTGAACTCTGGCCGGAAGCTGTTTGCGGGGCGGGCCGTGTCCGGAGCAATCTGGAACACGACCCGCCCTTTGCTGTCTCTCGGTATCCGTCCGATCGCGGGGTGGATACGATGCGTTCTGGTACGGCGCATCCACCTTGGTTCACTTTGAGAGGGAGGGCGGGGGCCATGCGATCGGTGAGTCGCAGCCAACTGGTCACAGCGGGTCTGAGTCTGGGAGCGGTCGGCGGGTTCGTCGGCAGTCTGCTCCGGGAACGTGGCGCGCTGGCAGCCGCCCGTGACGCGGCAGGGGAAGGAAGCGAGGAACATCCTTCATGGGACGTCGGCTCGTACCGCTCACGTTGGACAATCTTCCGGACCTCCCCGAGCGCTGCCGGTCCTGCGTCTTCTGGGAACTTGATCCAGTCAGTGGAGAAGCAGCGGTAAAGGCGGGCACTCCGGAGCTGGAGAAGGAAGCCTGGATCTCGGCTGTCCTGCTGGAGTGGGGGTCGTGCGGGCGGGTCGTCTACGTCGACGAGGCTCCTGTGGGGTTCGTGCTGTACGCGCCGCCGGCATACGTGCCGCGGTCGACGGCCTTTCCGACCAGCCCCGTGTCGCCGGACGCTGTGCAGTTGATGACGGCCTGGATCATGCCGAGCTATCAGGGGCAGGGGCTGGGGCGCGTCATGGTGCAGACCGTCGCCAAGGACTTGCTGCGCAGAGGATTCAAGGCCATCGAGGCCTTTGGCAACGCCCGCTGGACGGAGCCCGCTTGTCTGTTGCCGGCGGAGCATCTGCTGTCGGTCGGCTTCAAGACCGTACGCCCGCATCCGCTGCATCCCCGGCTGAGGCTGGAGTTGCGGACGACGCTTTCCTGGAAGGAAGACGTCGAGCTTGCTCTCGACAGGCTGCTGGGGGCGGTCCAGAAGGAGCCGGTGCTCCGTCCGCTGTAAGGGTGCTGAAAACGTGTGTGGGCTCATCCCGGTCAGGGATGAGCCCACACACGTTTCACGTGAAACAAGGAGCCGGCGGTCAGGCCTTGGTGGCCTCTTCGCCGATGAAGTCGCCAAGGTCGCGCAGGAGGGCGGCCTTCGGCTTGGCGCCGACGATGGTCTTGGTGACCTCGCCGTCCTGGTAGACGTTCAGCGTCGGGATGGACATGACGCCGTACTTGGCTGCGGTGGCCGGGTTCTGATCGATGTTGAGCTTGACGATCTCGATCTGGTCGCCGTGCTCGGCCGCGATCGCTTCGAGCGACGGGGCGATCTGGCGGCACGGGCCGCACCATTCGGCCCAGAAGTCCACCAGTACGGGCTTGTCGCTCTTGAGGACGTCCTCCTCAAAGGATGCGTCGGTCACGTTCTTCAAGGTGCCGGCCACGGCAGCCTCCTTAACTTCGGGGTGGGGTGTGGGGTGCGGGAGGGAAGGTCAGGCGGCTGCGGTCTTCTCCGGCTCGGCCACCTTGTCGGTGTCGGCCAGAGCCGCCAGGAAACGCTCCGCGTCGAGTGCGGCCGAGCAGCCGGTGCCGGCGGCCGTGATGGCCTGCCGGTAGGTGTGGTCGACGACGTCACCGGCGGCGAAGACACCGGTGAGGTTCGTGCGCGTCGACGGTGCGTCGACCTTTACGTAGCCCTCGTCGTCCAGCTCCAGCTGGCCCTTGAACAGCTCGGTGCGCGGGTCGTGGCCCACGGCGATGAACAGTCCGGTGACGGCCAGCGGAGTGATCTCACCGGTCTTGGTGTCCCGCAGCGTCAGGCCCGAGAGCTTCTGGTCGCCCTGGAGCTCGGCGACCGAGCTGTCCCAGGCGAACTTGATCTTCGGGTCGGCGAAGGCGCGGTCCTGCATGGCCTTGGAGGCGCGCAGGGTGTCCCGGCGGTGGACGATGGTGACGGACTTGGCGAAGCGGGAGAGGAAGGTTGCCTCCTCCATCGCGGTGTCGCCGCCGCCGACCACGGCGATGTCCTGGTCCTTGAAGAAGAACCCGTCGCAGGTGGCGCACCAGGAGACGCCGCGTCCGGAGAGGGCGTCCTCCTTGGGCAGGCCGAGCTTGCGGTGCTGGGAGCCCGTCGAGACGATGACCGCCTTGGCGCGGTGGACCGTGCCGGCGGTGTCGGTGACGGTCTTGATGTCGCCGGTGAGGTCGACGGACACGATGTCGTCCGGAACGAGCTCGGCGCCGAAGCGCTCGGCCTGGGCGCGCATGTTGTCCATCAGGTCGGGGCCCATGATGCCGTCGCGGAACCCGGGGAAGTTCTCCACGTCGGTGGTGTTCATCAGAGCACCGCCTGCGGTCACCGCACCCTCGAACACCAGCGGCTTCAACGACGCACGCGCGGTGTACAGCGCGGCGGTGTAGCCGGCGGGCCCGGAGCCGATGATGATCACGTTTCGGACGTCGCTCACGGGTTATTTCCTCGTCTCTGCGGACTGCCTGCTGCCTACTGGGGCCTGTCTAGGACTCTCACCCCACCCAACGGATCCTACGGGGCATGCATTCCCGAGGTGTCCGACCCCATTCGGGCGCGATGTCAACGGCGGGGGTAGGCCTGTGTCAGGAGAATCTCACCCTTGACCGGAGGAGCAGCCCCCTCACACGCGGCGTCGACGACGTAGGCCTGCACGCGGGTGACGTCGGTGGCGTGCGGATGTACGAGGAGGAAGGCTTTCTTGCCGTCGTACGTCCCCTCCTCCGCGGCGATCGGCACGGTGTTGCGGCCGGTGCCGTCCTGGACGCACTGCGGCACCGGCACGTCGGCTTTCCGCAGGGGGGTGTGGGACTCGATGCCCATGGAGGGGTCGTTCTCGGTCGTCGTCTCGCCCTGGGACATCGGCTGTTTGGCGATCAGGCTGTGGACCCGGTCCTCGAGGGCGGTCGCGGAGAACGTGGGACCGGTCTTCTTCGTGGAGGAGGCGCTCCTGTCGGCGGAGGCGTCCTTGCTGTCCGGTGACTGGAGCGTCTGCACCAGGAGCGCGCCGAGGCCGAGGGCGGCCGTACCGAACACGGCGCCGATGAGGGCAGTGCGTCGGCGGTGCTTTGCCTTGCCGTTCCGGCCGGGCCCGGTGGCTGCGCGGGGGCGGCCGGCGGGGCGGTCCGCTGCGGGGGCGGGTTCGGCGGGATGCGGTGCGGGCGTTGTTTCACGTGAAACAGGCGCGGTCTCTTCGGGCGACGTGGAGTCGAGGAGCGCTTCGGCGGCCAGGGCAGCGTCGATGCGGCCTGCGACATCGGCAGGCATCCGGTGTGCGCCGGGCAGAGCGCCGAGGAGTCCGCGGATCTCGTTCAGAGAGGTTTGTACGTCGGTGCACAGCGCGCACTCGTCGAGATGCCGGCGTACTTCCGCCGTGCGGGAGGGCGACAGAAGGCCCTCGGCGAGGTCGGAGATCTCCGAGACGTCCGGATGCTGAGTCGTGCCGGCCGTCGATGTCATGCGCGCCCACCTCCGCCCTTCACAGCAGCAGAACCACTTGGTCCCGCGTCCCTTGGCCCTGCGTTCTTCGGTCCCGACGCCGGTGGGACGGATGTCCCGGGCGTCCGGTTCCTTCCCCCGCTGACCTCCTCGCTATCCCCTCCACCCGTGCGCAGATGAGTGAGAAGCGGCAGCAGCCGGGCACGGCCACGCGCACAGCGGCTCTTCACTGTCCCGGTCGGTACATCGAGCACGCGGGCGGCCTCCGCCACCGGGTAGCCCTGCATGTCCACGAGTACCAGCGCGGCCCGCTGCTCGGGTGGCAGGGTGGCCAGGGCGCCGATGAGCTCTCTGTGGAGGTCCTGGCGTTCCGCGGGGGCCTCGGCGGACTCGTGGGGCTCCAGGAGCTGGTCCAGGCGCTCCGCGTCGTCGACCGGCGCGGTCCTGCGGGACGCTGCCTTGCGTGCGCGGTCGAGGCAGGCGTTGACGGTGATGCGGTGCAGCCAGGTCGTGACGGCGGACTGGCCACGGAAGGTGTGGGCGGCGCGGTAGGCGGACACCAGGGTGTCCTGGACCGCGTCAGCGGCTTCCTCGCGGTCGCCCAGCGTGCGCAGGGCCACCGCCCACAGCCGGTCGCGGTGGCGCCGTACGAGCTCACCGAAGGCGTCGGGGTCGCCCTTGACGTGACGGGCCAGGAGATCCTGGTCGCTTGTGTCGCTGAGCGCGGCATCGTCCAACGGTGAGCTCCCTCCCCCTGGTGTACCGGTCAGCCTGTGACCCTGATCTCCGAGATTCCGCCCCGGAAGCGGTCGGCCGATCCGTCGGTCGGCAGAGACGTGATGTGGATCAGGATGTACCGAGTGCGGACCGGCTTGTCGAGTGTGGCTTCCAGCTTGCCTTCTGCCGGCTCGAGTTTGGTCATCCGCTGCGAGAAATCGGAGAGGGTGGCTGGATCCGAGGCGTCTTCGCCGGCGGCCAGTACTTCGAGGGTCTGCCCGCTGCGGTACATGTCGATGCCGATGCCGGACACGTCCTTGACGCTGCCGAGATCGACGATGATTCCGCTGCCGTCCTTGCGCTGCGGAAGGTTGCCGAAATTGGCGAAATCGCGGTACTGCCCGGTGATCCAGGCGGTGCCGGTTTCGCCGTCGATGCTGTTCGGTACGCCCTCCGGCTCTATCCCGGAGCCGTTCGGGGCGAACACCGTGGCGTCGGCGATGTGCAGCGGCTTGGGATCCGACTTCTTGGGCGCCTTTTCGTCGCTCGGCTGCGAGGTCTTCGTGTCGCCGGTGTCATTGCCGCGGTCCAGGAGCGTGTCCGCGAGCTGCCAGCTGCCGAGGCCCAGCGCGGCGATGAGCAGCGCGGCCACGCCCCACTTGAGGGCTTTCCCGGTGCGGCTCTGGAGGGGCCGGGGGGGTACGGCCGTGACGGCCTGCGTCGGGGGCAGCCCCGCGTGCGGGCCCGGCCTGCCGTAGGTGCCCTGCTGGTAGGTGGTGCGCTGGTACTCGGGCAGCGCCGTGAAGGTGGGCTCCGGCGGGCGGATGCGGGGCATCGCGGCGACGGCCTTGGCCAGCTCGTCGGGGGTGGTGCAGGGCGGTTCCTGGCGGGAGGCGGTGGCGCCGTCGTTGACCAGGGCCCGCATGGCGAGTTCCGACAGGCCCCGGTGGATGCCGGCCCGTACCTGGTCCGGAGGGATCAGTCCGACGCCCTTGGGCAGCCCGGACAGGCCGTAGGCGTCCCGCTCGTAGGGCCAGCGCTGCGTCAGGGCCGCGTACAGCAGCGCACCGATCGCCTCGGTGTCGGTGCGCTGCGGGCGGTCGGAGGTGATGCCGCGCAGGGCGGCGTTGACCGCGAGACCACGGATCCGGTACTGGCCGGAGGAGGTCCGCAGGATGGCGCCCGGGGTGAGCCTGAGGTGGGCCAGGCCCTCGCGGTGTGCGGCGGCCATGGCCTGGGAGATCTGGCTGACGAGCTGGTACGCCTCGTGGGCCTCCAGCGGACCCGCGGCGAGCATCGCCGTGAGTTCGGTGGCGTCGGGAAGCCACTCGTGGACGACGTAGACGAGATCGTTCTCCTCCACCGCGTCCAGGACCTGTACGAACCGGGGATCGCCGAGCAGCGCCGACGAGCGGGCCGCGGCGAGCACGGACCTGGCCCGCGGGTGTTCCGCGGGCAGCAGGTGCACGCCCACGGCGCGGCGCAGTTTCTCGTCGACCGCGCGCCAACTGCTGAAACCGTCCAGTCGGGTGACGCATTCTTCGAGCCGGTAGCGTCTGGCGAGCTTGTGCCCGCTGTGCAGCTCAGGTGTGGCGATGGGGGGTTCGGCGCCTTGGCGCTCACTGTCCGCGTCGCTCTTGCTGTCGTCCGCTGGCTCCTGGGCTTTTGCCACCCCGTCGGCCGTGGCTTTGTCCGCCTTGGCGGCCAGCGGTTCGTCACCGCTGTTGTCTGCCACGTCGACGGCAGCCGTGCTACGTTCCGCCACCGTCGTTCCTGCCTCCCCATCCGTTGCTGCGCGCTGTTGAACAGCCATGCCAATTGTGCCCACAGTCCGGCGCTATGCACGACACGCGGCGGCCGGTGATGGTTGTGCGGGGCCGCCCGGCCGCTCAGCGTCCGAGGCGTCCGCGCACCATGCCGACCATGGCGTTGAGTTCCACGATCCGCATTCTCTTCGCGGCGAGGAAGAAGACCCCCAGCAGGACGATGCCCCCCGCGACCAGTGCCGCGAGCGACCCGAAGGCGTCGCTGCCCAGGACCCGCATGATGCCGAAGGCCGCGGCGCCGCCGAGGATCGCCGCAGGTACGGAGGCACCGGAGAGCCTGGCGTACGTACGCAGTACGTGCGTGCCGTCCAGGTCGCCCCCCAGCCGGTTGCGCAGGCGCCGCCAGGCCACACCGACGCCGATCGCGTAGGCCAGGCCGTAGGAGGCCGCCATGCCGACCACGGCCCACTGGGCGGGCAGGACGAAATAGCAGGCGGCTGAGGCTGCGGCATTGACGGCGGCGACGATGACGGTGTTGTAGAAGGGTGTGCGCGTGTCCTCGTACGCGTAGAAGCCGCGCAGGACGACGTACTGCACGGAGTACGGGATGAGGCCGAGACCGAAGGCCATCAGAGTGAAGCCCATGGCCTGGGCGCCCTCGTGGCCGGTGGACGCGAACAGCAGGGTGCACATGGGGACGCCGAGCGCGAGGAACGCGAACGCGACCGGGACGATCGCCACGGCCGAGTTGCGCAGGCCCTGGGAGATGTCGTCGCGGACGGCGCCCGGGTCGTTGTCGTGTGCGGCTCGGGAGATGCGGGGCAGCAGGGCCGCCATGACGGAGACCGTGATGATGGCCTGTGGCATGCCCCAGATCAGCTGGGCGTTCGAGTAGGCGAGGATGCCCGCGCCGTCCTTGCCGGACGCCTTGCCCGCCGCGGTGGCGAGCTGGGTGACGACGAGGACGCCGGCCTGGTTGGCGAGGACGAACAGGACGGTCCACTTGGCGAGCTTGACGGTCTTGCCGAGCCCGTGGCCCTTCCAGTCGAAGCGGGGCCGGAAGCGGAACCCGGTCTCGCGCAGGTACGGGATCATCGCCAGGGCCTGGACGGTGAGACCGAGCAGAGTGCCGACACCCAGTAGCTGGACGCCCTCGTCCGGGATGGTCCGCACGCCCATCTGCGATTCGGCGGAGGTGCCGTACACCCAGATGAACAGACCGAACGTGGCGATCATGATGATGTTGTTGAGGACCGGGGTCCACATCATCGCGCCGAACTTCCCGCGGGCGTTGAGGATCTGCCCCATGACGACGTGCACGCCCATGAAGAAGATCGTGGGCAGGCAGTAGCGGGCGAAAGTGACGGCGACGCTGTTAGCCGCCTCGTCGTCGGCGATCGGCACGGACATCAGGCGGATGAGCAGTGGCGCCGCGAAGACCGCGAGGGCCACGATGGCGCCGAGCGCCACCATGACGAGGGTCAGCAGGCGGTTGGCGAAGGCCTCGCCGCCGTCCTCGTCGTTCTTCATCGCGCGCACCAACTGGGGCACGAAGACCGAGTTGAGGCCGCCGCCGACCGTGAGGATGTAGATCATTGTCGGCAGGGTCAGCGCAATGGTGAAGGTGTCACCGAGCAGGGCCGCGCCCAGCGCAGCGGTGATCACCAGGCTGCGTACGAAGCCGGTGAGGCGGGAGACCAGCGTGCCCGCGGCCATCAGCGCGCTCGACTTCAGCACACTGGCCGCGCGCCCGGCGGGCTTCTTGGGCGGCTCGGGGGCCGGCACCGGCTCGGGTGCGGCCGTGGGAGCGGGCTGCCCGGGCGCCTGCTGGTCGCGGTAGAGGTGGGCGAACGCGTCCTGCTGCCCGGGGATCTCCTCGCCCGTCTTCGTGACGAGGTCGTCGACGCCCACGAACTCCGTGGTCGCGGGATTGTCCCCGTACGGCAGATGGCGGGACGGGCCGTCCGGTTCGGGCGGCGGGGTCTGGGCCCATACGTGCGGGTCCGGTGCGTACTGCGGCGCGGCCGGCTGCTGGTACAGCGGCTGCGGCTCCGGGTAGGTGCCCGGCGGCGGCGGGGGGTGCGAGGCGCGGTCGTAGAGCGCCTCCGTCACCGGGTCCTGCGCGGAGGGGTCCTGGGCGCGGTACGGGTCGTGGCTGTAGGCGTCCTGGACATACGGGTCCGGGGTGGCGTAGGGCTCCTGCGCGGACTCGGGATGCTGCGGCGACGGCACATGGCCTGCTGCCGGGGGCTCCGGGGGCACGCCTCGGAAAGGCGCGGTGTCACTCGCGCCCTGTCCACGGTCACCGTCGTACGGCGCGTTCACTGGTGCTCCCCTCGAGCTTCTGTTCCGGCGAGCTGTGCCCCGCTGGGTGTACCGGCGGGGGATCCGGGGACTGTGCCCCGGCAAGACGCTGCATCGCAACCCCACCTCTTCGTCCCCGGCCTACCGGCCACGGCGTAGCTCAACGGTCCACTTTCTCACCTGCGCCCGACGGGTCGCCGCTTTCGGGACCGGTGTCCGGTGTCGGGTCACTCGCCTGCTCGGAGTCGTCACCCTCGCCGCCGCTCCCTTCGGCAGCCTCACGGGCCGCCGCGCGCTTGCGCTGGGAGTACATCCTGATGCCGGCGAGGACGAGCAGCAGCACACCGCCGGCGATGACGAGCATCACGGTCGGGGTGAATTCGTTCACGTCGACCGTGAATTCCATCTCACGGCCGTACGGTGTGCCGTTCTCGGTGTAGAGCTGGGCGATCACCGGGACCGGGCCGTTGGCGTTGGCGGTCGCCGTGAACTTCACCGACTGGCTGTGGCCGCCCGCGACCTTCACCGGACGCTCGGCGACGCTCTGGTCCCCGTCCAGCCTGAGGCGGGTGGGCTTGGTCGACTTGAGCCGCAGCACCAGGTGCTCTACGCCCTGCACCAGCTGGTTCTGGACGGTCACGGGCACGGTCGCGCTGCGCCCCGACAGGGTCGCGTCGGACTTCTGGATGAGCTGCACCTCGTCGGTGAGGCTCACCAGGTAGCTCTGGACCCCGTCGCGGTACTTCTGGGCCTTGCGCTCGCTGCCGCGCCAGGACGTCGACATCGCACGGTTGATCGCGTTGCCGAAGGGGGTGACCACCCGGTCGGGGGCGGTGAGGATCACCTTGAAGTTGTCGAGCTTGCTCTGCGTGGTCCTGATGTCCTGGAACGCCTTGGCCGGAAGCTCCCGCTTGCTCAGTGACCGGGGGTACGAGGCCGGGCCCGGCACGTCGGTCGTGGCACGGGCGTCGGGCTTCGCCTTCGCCGCGGCCACCAGGTCCAGCGGCTGCGACCAGCGCTGCGCGTCGAGGCTGTGCAGGGCGCTCGCCATCGACTGCGCCTGGCTCACGGACGGCAGGCGCTGCGGGGCGACCACGATGCTGCGCTGCTTCTCCTCGTCCTGGAGGGTCACCGCCAGGGTCTGGGCGAGGAATTCCTGTACGGCCAGGGTGGAGTCCCCGGCCTTCGACATGTCGCCCTCGAAGGCGGTCGAGAGCCGGCTGTCGGCGACGACCGCGGTGGTGCCGCCGCCGATCGGCCGGGCCGCGGTGGGCGTGTACGGAAGGCCGCCCGTCTCATGGAGGCTGTCGCTGCGGGCGATCACGTTGTGTGCGCCGGCCGAAGTGGCGACATCGACGACCGACGGGTCGACGGCGCCGTTCACCGGCCACGCGAAGTCGGTGGAGGGCTCTGTGTGGAGGATCGACTTCACGGCGGTCGCGGCGACGTCGGTGGCGCGCCGCAGGTGACTGAGGGAGCCCGGAACGTCCTTGCCGCGGTGTGCCAGCGAGGCCAGGTCGGGGTCGGCGAACGGCAGCGCGACGACCTTCCGGCCCTCCACCGCCTTCTGGAGATCGCTGAGCCACTTGTTGGCCACGGCCTGGTATTTGCCCGCGACGGTCGTTTCACCGTCCTCGGACTTGACCTGGTAGCTCTCCGTCATGGCGTTCACCGTGGCGAGCAGGTCCGGGTCGACGACCCAGGTGACAGGCAGCTCATTGCCGAGCGAGACCAACTGGTTCAGCCGCCCGCCCGGGGCCAGCTCCGCGCCGAGGTTGTCGTTTTCGAAGACCGGGGTCTGCTGCTCGTCCGACCCCGTTTCCGCGGTGAGATGCGTCGAGGAGATCAGCGGCCAGAGATAGGTGAGCTGGGTCCTCTTCTCCGTGGCGTCGGGCTGCCAGGGCAGGAAGGTCTTCTGGATGCCCAGCGTCTGCTCGTACGGGCGGCTGGGGGTCTGTCCCGACAGGGACACCCCGAGCTGGTAGACGCCCTGGTCGTCGAGGTCGAGCTTGTCGACCGGCACGGTGATGCTGAAGTCCTCGCTGATGCCGGCCGGGAGCTTCGCGAATTTCTTCGTGAATTTCCCGCCGAGCTCGGCGGGGGCGCTCCCGTCGGCGTCCCGGCTGTGTTCGGCCGCGGCGTCGATCGCCGTCCTGCTGGAGAGCCGCGGCCCCACGCTGAGCCCGACATGCGCGTCGGTGACAGCTTCCTTGCCCCTGTTGGTGACCGTGCCGGAGACGGTGACCTTGTCCCCCTCCACCGGCGCTCCGGGGGTCAGCGCGTCGAGGGACACATCGACCGTGCGTGAGCCGGTGGCGTCCTCGGCGGCGTGCGCGGGCGCCGGGAGATACACAAGGCCCGCCACCAGAGGGGCGCCCGCGAGCAGCCCTGCCGTGCGCCGCAGCCACCGGCGGGCAGGTGAGGGAACCATCCCCTGAAAGTCTGCCGCCTCGGCCACGCCCACGCCCGTCCCTAGTCTTCGTCTGCTGCCGGTGTTGGTTGTCGGTTCTTGCGTCCACGCATGGTAACGAGGTGCGCTGTGGCGAAGTGCTGCCCACTGCTCCACATGATCGGAAGAGTCTTGTCGGGCGGCAATAAACGGGGAAGCTTCGGCCGGCCGGGGCACGTACCCTTTTCTGTTGTGCCGAACGCCAACGAAGACAATCCCAGTGCCCTGAATCAGGTGCAGCGCCGCGCGGTCAGCGAACTGCTGCGGGTCTCCCCTGTCGCCGACGATCTCGCGCGCCGTTTCCAGGACGCGGGCTTCAGTCTCGCGCTCGTCGGCGGATCGGTCAGGGACGCGTTGCTCGGCCGCCTCGGCAACGACCTGGACTTCACGACCGACGCCCGGCCCGACGACGTACTGAAGATCGTCCGGCCGTGGGCGGACTCGGTGTGGGAGGTCGGGATCGCCTTCGGCACGGTGGGATGCCAGAAGGCGGGCTACCAGATCGAGGTCACGACGTACCGCTCCGAGGCGTACGACAGGACCTCCCGCAAGCCAGAGGTGTCCTACGGCGACTGCATCGAGGACGATCTCGTACGCCGTGACTTCACCGTGAACGCGATGGCCGTCGCGCTGCCGGAGAAGGAGTTCGTCGACCCGTACGGCGGCCTGGAAGACCTTGCGGCCCGCGTCCTGCGCACGCCCGGGACCCCCGAGGAGTCGTTCTCCGACGACCCGCTGCGCATGATGCGCGCCGCGCGGTTCGCTGCTCAGCTCGACTTCGAGGTGGCGTCCGAGGTGGTCGCGGCGATGACGGCCATGGCGGAGCGCATCGAGATCGTCTCGGCCGAGCGGGTGCGTGACGAGTTCAACAAGCTGATTCTTTCCGCGAACCCGCGCAAGGGTCTGCGGCTGCTCGTCGACAGTGGGATCGCCGGATACGTGCTTCCCGAGCTGCCGGCGCTGCGCCTGGAAAGTGATGAGCATCACAAGCATAAGGACGTCTATGAGCACTCGCTGACCGTCCTGGAGCAGGCCATGGGCCTGGAAGAGGGCGAGCCGGACCTGGTGCTGCGGCTCGCGGCGCTGCTGCACGACATCGGGAAGCCCAGGACGCGGCGCTTCGAGCAGGACGGCAGGGTCTCCTTCCACCACCATGAGGTGGTCGGCGCGAAGATGACGAAGAAGCGCATGACCGCCCTCAAGTACTCGAACGACATGATCAAGGACGTTTCGCTGCTGGTGGAACTGCACCTGCGCTTCCACGGCTACGGGACCGGCGAGTGGACCGACTCGGCGGTGCGGCGGTACGTGCGTGACGCGGGCCCGCAGCTGGAGCGGCTGCACAAGCTGACCCGCTCGGACTGCACCACGCGCAACAAGCGCAAGGCCGGCGCGCTCTCGCGGGCGTACGACGGACTTGAGGAGCGCATCGCGCAGCTCAAGGAGCAGGAGGAGCTCGACTCCATCCGGCCCGATCTGGACGGAAACCAGATCATGGACATCCTCGGCATCAGGCCAGGCCCGGAGATCGGCAAGGCGTACAAGTTCCTGCTGGAGCTGCGCCTGGAGAACGGGCCGATGGAACACGACGCGGCTGTCGCGGCGCTCAAGGAGTGGTGGGCCGCGCAGAGCTGAAGTCATGTTTCACGTGAAACATGACGGCGGACGAACGCGGCGAGGGGCGGTGTTTCACGTGAAACACCGCCCCTTGGGCTGCGGCGGGTGCGGCCCGGGAATGCGCTGCGCATACGAGTGTGGGACGCGCGCACGCTATGGGACGCCTCCAACTCGCTTCCAGCGGAGCAAAGTTGCGGCGACCACCGCGTAGATGACAGCGACCGTGACCACCAAAGGAGCCGAGCGGCCGTCGGCGGGCAGTATCACCGCCGCCGTTGCCGCAGCACCCACGAAGGCGACGTTGAACAGCACGTCGTAGATCGAGAAGACCCGCCCGCGATACGCGTCGTCGACCGACGACTGCACCACCGTGTCCGTGGTGATCTTCGCGGCCTGTGTCGTGAGGCCGAGCACGAAGGCGGCGATCATCATCGGTACGGGCAAGAAGGGCAGCGCGAGGCCCGGTTCGAGTACGGCGGCCGACGCCGCGCACATGACCATCCACCCGTACGGTCCCAGCCGCCCCACCGCCCAGGGCGTCAGTACCGCGGCCGCGAAAAACCCCGCCCCGGAGAACCCGGCGGCGATCCCGAGCAGCGCCAGACCCTCGGACCCTCCCTCCTGTCCGTCGGACCAGGCGTACCGGGCCAGCATCAGCACCATGACCGTCAGCGCGCCGTAGCAAAAGCGCATCAGCGTCATCGCGGCCAGCGCGCGTGCCGCGGGTGGGCGCTGTGACAGGTGCCGCATGCCGTCGGCGAGGCCCCGCACCGTGGAGGCCAGGGCGGCCCCCAGCCGAGGCTGTACCTGATCGGGATCGGGACCGAGCAGTTCGCGGCCCATGCGCAGCGACGACAGGGCGGCGCTGAGATAGAGGGCTGCCCCCAGCAGCACCACCACCGCGTCGGAGTGCGAAGCCACCAGTCGCACCGCGAAGGCGAGGCCGCCGCCCGCGGTGGCGGCGAGCGTACCGGCGGTCGGGGACAGCGAGTTGGCCATGACCAGGCGGTCGGCGTCCACGACACGTGGCAGCGCGGCCGAGAGGCCGGACAGCACGAATCGGTTGACGGCGGTGACGGACAGGGCCGAGGCGTAGAAGAGCCAGTCGGGCACGGACGCGAGGATCAGCAGCGCCGTGCCGCAGGCGAGCACCGCCCGCAGCAGGTTGCCGTACAGGAAGACCTGCCGGCGCTGCCAGCGGTCGAGCAGCACACCCGCGAACGGGCCGACCACCGAATAGGGCAGCAGCAGTACGGCCATCGCAGAGGCGATCGCGCCGGGTGAGGTCTGTTTCTCGGGGGAGAAGACGACGTACGCGGCGAGCGCGACCTGGTACACGCCGTCCGCGCACTGCGAGAGCAGCCGGACCGTCAGCAGGCGGCGGAAGTCGGTCAGGCGCAGGAGTACGCGCAGATCACGTACGACGGGCATGCGAGCAAGGGTCACACACGTCGAGGGTCCCCGGGCGGATTGCCCGGGGACCCTCGACGATCGGCATGCGCTGGAGCTTCAGGCGCAGCAGCCCGAACCGGCGGAGCTTTAGCGCTCGACCTCACCCTTGATGAACGCCTCGACGGCGCGGTGGGCCGCGTCGTCGAAGTACTGCACCGGCGGGGACTTCATGAAGTACGAGGACGCGGAGAGGATCGGGCCGCCGATGCCGCGGTCCTTGGCGATCTTCGCGGCGCGCACGGCGTCGATGATGACACCCGCGGAGTTCGGGGAGTCCCAGACCTCGAGCTTGTACTCCAGGTTCAGCGGAACGTCACCGAAGGCACGGCCCTCGAGGCGCACGTACGCCCACTTGCGGTCGTCGAGCCAGGCCACGTAGTCCGACGGGCCGATGTGGACGTTGTCGGCGCCCATGTCGCGGTCGGGGATCTGCGAGGTGACGGCCTGCGTCTTCGAGATCTTCTTGGACTCCAGGCGCTCACGCTCGAGCATGTTCTTGAAGTCCATGTTGCCGCCGACGTTCAGCTGCATCGTGCGGTCCAGGACGACGCCCCGGTCCTCGAACAGCTTCGCCATGACGCGGTGCGTGATGGTGGCGCCGACCTGCGACTTGATGTCGTCGCCGATGATTGGGACGCCCGCCTCGGTGAACTTGTCCGCCCACTCCTTGGTGCCCGCGATGAAGACGGGGAGAGCGTTGACGAAGGAGACCTTGGCGTCGATGGCGCACTGCGCGTAGAACTTCGCGGCGTCCTCGGAACCGACGGGCAGGTAGCAGACGAGGACGTCGACCTGGCGGTCCTTGAGGGTCTGGACGATGTCGACCGGCGCCTCGGCGGACTCCTCAATGGTCTGGCGGTAGTACTTGCCCAGACCGTCGAGGGTGTGGCCGCGCTGAACGGTCACGCCGCTGTTCGGCACGTCGCAGATCTTGATGGTGTTGTTCTCGCTGGCGCCGATGGCGTCCGCGAGGTCGAGGCCGACCTTCTTGGCGTCGACGTCGAACGCGGCGACGAACTCGATGTCACTCACGTGGTAGTCGCCGAACTGCACGTGCATGAGACCCGGCACCTTGCCCGCCGGGTCGGCGTCCTTGTAGTACTCGACGCCCTGCACCAGCGAGGCGGCGCAGTTGCCCACGCCGACGATGGCTACGCGAACCGAACCCATTGGCGGTTGCTCCCTGTGTTCTCGACGAGGCCTGCGGATGTGCAGGGCCTCACTTGACGGTGTCGTCGGACGGATCCGGACCGGTGTCGTCCCGGTGCCGGGGCAGGCCGTCCGTCTCTCCAGATGTGGTGTCGTGACGAGCCGGGTCACCGGGGTCGGATCGTCGCTGATCCCGCCCCGCCCGCTCGCTCTCGATGAGCTCGTTCAGCCAGCGCACTTCGCGCTCCACGGACTCCATGCCGTGCCGCTGCAGCTCAAGCGTGTAGTCGTCCAGGCGCTCGCGGGTACGGGCCAGGGAGGCGCGCATCTTCTCGAGACGCTCCTCCAGCCGGCTCCGGCGGCCCTCGAGCACCCGCATCCGCACCTCGCGCTCCGTCTGTCCGAAGAAGGCGAAACGGGCAGCGAAGTGCTCGTCCTCCCACGTATCGGGCCCGGTGTGGGAGAGCAGCTCCTCGAAGTGCTCCTTACCTTCGGCCGTCAACCGGTAGACGATCTTCGCCCGGCGTCCCGCGAGCGAAGCGGCGAGCGCGTCCTCGGGAGCGCTGCCGGGCTCTTCGATCAACCAGCCGTTTGCGACGAGCGTCTTGAGGCAGGGGTAGAGCGTCCCGTAGCTGAAGGCGCGGAAGATCCCCAGCGAGGTGTTGAGCCGCTTGCGCAGCTCGTAACCGTGCATCGGGGACTCGCGCAGCAGGCCGAGCACGGCGAATTCGAGGATGCCTGAGCGCCTGCTCATCCTTCGCCTCCTCAGTCGCCGACGTCCTTATGCCGAGCTGATGTATCGACTCGATACATCCAGACGATAGAACGACCGTGCCGATGGGACAAGAGGGGCCATGGTGAACGGCGTCACATCACCAATTCGATGCACGCAACTTGCCTGATTTGGGGTGAACATCGGCACTGGGTGGGTTTTGACCGTGCGTAGTCTGTGCGGCATGCAGACCACCGGGAACCAAGTGACGCCAGGGAGCGTCCTCGTCCTGGATGCACATGAGGCCGTACGGACGAGCCCGGCCCCGGGCTGGTCCGTACTTCGGGGGGACCGGAACTCACCTGCCGCTTCCAGGCGATCTCGCCTGCCCGAGGAGTAGTCGTTCGATGAGCGAGCACCGTCGCAAACCGTCGCAGCCGCAGGACGGAGGACGTGCCGCGGCCCGGCGAGCCGCCCAGCAGCCATCAGGCCGCCGCGCGGCCCCCACGCGGGACACCCGCAGCACCACTGAGATGTCGTCCGGTTCGTACGGAGAGGAACGTCCGCCCGGCGGCAGAGCGGAAGCGCGCCGTGCCGCCCAGCGCGGGGCGTCGGGCGGCTCGCGCCGGCGCGGCGCGGAGCCTGCGGGCCGCGGCTCGGCGCGGGGGCGCCGCGGAGGCCCGCCGGACAACGACCGCTTCATCAACTACCCGCGTTCGGACAGATACGGGTGGCGACGGTTCGTGCCGTCCTGGAAGCTGGTCGGCGGCACCTGCCTGGGGTTCTTCGCGATCATGGTCGCCGGGGCCGGAGTGGCCTTCGCATGGGTTGACACCCCCAACCCGCAGAAGATGGCCCAGGCGCAGAACAACGTCTTCTACTGGGACGACGGTACGCAGCTTGCCGCCACCGGTGGCCAGCGCAACCGCCAGAACGTCACCATCGACAAGATTTCAGAGTCGATGCAGGACGCGGTGATCGCAGCAGAGAACGCTTCCTTCGACACCGACTGGGGCGTCGACCCCATGGGCATCGCCCGGGCCGTCGTCAACATGGCCAAGGGCGGAGAGACGCAGGGCGGCTCAACCATCACCCAGCAGTACGTGAAGAACACGTACCTGGAGCAGGACCAGACAATGAAGCGCAAGTTCACCGAGCTCTTCATCTCGATCAAGGTCGGCGCGACGGTGGACAAGGACAAGATCCTTGAGGGGTACCTGAACACCGCGTACTTCGGCCGCGGCGCCTACGGAATCCAGGCCGCGTCCCAGGCGTACTTCGGCGTGGACAGCGACGAGCTGACCGAAAGTCAGAGCGCCTTCCTCGCGGCACTCCTCAAGGGGCCGAACCTCTTCAACCCCGACGGCGGCATTGGTGACAACGCCAGCCAGGAACAGAACACCGAGCGCGCCAAAGACCGCTGGTCATGGATCCTCGACCGCGAGGTCGAGGTCGGCCGGATGACGCCGGCTGAGCGGGACAAGTGGAAGAAGTCCGGGTTCCCCAAGCTCAAGGACTCCGACCAGGCCACTGGCCTCGGTGGCCAGAAGGGCTACCTGGTCGAGACCGCCAAGAAGTACGTGATGAAGCAGACCGAGATCACGCCGGAGAAGCTCGAGCTCGGCGGTTATCGCATCTACACGACCTTCGACAAGGACAAGGTCAAGGCGATGGAGACAGCGGTCAACAAGACGCGCAAGGAGTTCCTGGACACAAAGGCGCGCCCTGAGAAGGACAAGTTCGTACAGTTCGGCTCGGCCTCGGTGGATGTGAAGTCCGGTGCGATCGTCGCGCTCTACGGCGGCGAGGGCTGGGACAAGAAGCACTTCACCAACAACGCCGACACCTCCGGTGTCCCCGTCGGCTCGACCTGGAAGCCTTACGTCCTCGCCGCGGCCATGGAGCACGGCACGCACAACTCCGGCGGGGAGGGGATCTCGCCGCTGAGCAAGTACAACGGCAACGACATGATCGAGATCAAGTACCCCAGCGGTAACCCGCTCCCCGGCAAGAACGGGCAGCCGTTCCGGCAGAAGAACGAGAGCGACAGGGCGTACGGCTACGTGACGCTCAAGGAAGCGATGGAGAAATCCATCAACACCCCGTTCGCTCAGCTCGGTATCGACGTCGGCCTGAACAATGTGCGCAAGGTCGCGGAGAACACGGGGATCCTGAAGGATTCGATGGACCCCAACAACAACGCCTCCTTCTCCCTGGGCACGTCCACGCCGAGCGCCATCCGCATGGCCGACTCGTACGCGACCTTCGCCGCCTCCGGCAAGCACCACGAGCCCTACTCTGTCGAGAAGGTTCTCTACGACGGCGAGCCGGTAGACGGCTTCGAACCGCCTGTCGGCAAGCGGGTGATGGACCCGGACGTCGCGAACAACGTCACCGATGTCCTGGAGAACGTCATCCAGGGCGACGAGGGCACCGGCACCAAGGCACAGAAGCTGGGGCGCCCCGCCGCAGGCAAGACCGGTACCACCGACAAGAACAAGTCGGCCTGGTTCGTCGGCTACACCCCGCAGTTGTCGACCGCCGTCACCCTGTTCCGTACGGACCCCGAGTCCCGCAAGCTGCTCTCGATGAACGGAACGGGCGGCGTCCCCTCCATCCATGGTGGTGACATTCCTACCGAGGTGTGGACGAACTACATGCGCGACGCTCTCAAGGGAGTGGAAGCGAAGGACTTCCCCGAGGCGCTCCCGATCGGTAAGAAGGCCGACTCGATCGGCGCGCCGTCACCGACGCCGTCCCCCACACCCAGCCAGACCCCGTCCCAGACGCCCTCCGCGACTCCGTCGACCGAGGCACCCTCGCAAACCCCGTCGCCGTCCGTGAGCCCGAGCGAGACCGAGACCTGCAACCCGCTCGACTGGGCTTGCGAGGACAGCGGCGGCAAGGACAACGCCGGTACGGACGCAGGCGGCACCGATACGGGTGGAATGGACGCCGGCGGCACCGACACGGGCGGAACCACCGACGGCGGTACGGCCGACGGCGGGACCACCGACGGCGCCACTACCGACGGCAGCACCGAAGGCAAGCCGGGCAACAGCAACAGCAACGGTGGCCTGTTCGGCGGAGGCGGGGGCGGGGGCTGACGCCACGCCCCACCCCCACCCCCTGACGAGGGCCGTCGCACCCGGTGCGGCGGCCCTCGCCGTATGCACAGCCCTACACCCAGCCGTACGCCCAGCCCGTACGCACAGCCCCGTACGGCAGGATGGCCCCCATGACGAGCGTGCACGAGGACCGGCCCCCAGTACGGCCCACGCATCAGGACAAGGTCGCCGCAGCAGGCAGCGAGCTGATCGGCGGCCCCGTCGGCAGGTGGGCCAGGCAGGGCACCGACCGGCTCACGCCGGTCCGCGTCGTCGCCCTGGTCGCGATCGGCATGTTCGCGCTCGGCATGGTGCAGAAGATCCCCTGTTACGAGTGGGCCTGGTTCCGCGGCACCAGTTCGCAGTACACGCACGCCTGCTACTCCGACATCCCGCACCTGTATCTGGGGCGCGGTTTCGCCGACGGCCTCGTGCCGTATTTCGATCGCTTGACCGGCGACATGCAGTTCCTCGAATACCCCGTCCTGACAGGGCTTTTCATGCAGG
Source organism: Streptomyces sp. ISL-99 (assembly GCF_018614005.1). Lineage (NCBI taxonomy): Bacteria > Bacillati > Actinomycetota > Actinomycetes > Kitasatosporales > Streptomycetaceae > Streptomyces > Streptomyces sp. ISL-99. The sequence goes on along the minus strand of NZ_JAGGPC010000023.1, from coordinate 149,362 downwards.
TCGCCGCCTGGCTGACCATGCCCTTCGACGGATCCGTACAAGAGCGCGAACAGGCCTACTGGATGGTCAACGCGGGCATGCTGATGGTCTGCGCCGCCATCACCGCCGTCTGCGTCGCCCGTACGCACCGACGACGCCCCTGGGACGCCCTGCTCGTCGCTCTCGCGCCCGCACTCGCCCTCACCGCCACCATCAACTGGGACCTCCTCGCCGTCGCCCTCACCGCCGCCGCGATGCTCATGTGGTCCCGGGGACGCGCGCTGGCCTTCGGCATCCTCATCGGCCTCGCCACCGCCGCGAAGCTCTATCCCGTACTGCTCCTGGGACCGCTCCTCGTGCTGTGCTGGAGGGCCGGCAAGTACCGCGAGTACGGAGCCGCGCTGCTCGGCGCGGCAGGCGCCTGGCTGCTCGTGAACCTGCCCGTCATGATCTTCGCCCCCGAGGGGTGGAAGAAGTTCTACACCTTCAGCCAGGAACGGTCCGTCGACTTCGGCTCCTTCTGGCTGATCATCACGCAGCGCACCGGCAAGCAGCTCGACATCGAAGCCGTCAACGCGTACGCCACGCTCCTGATGGTCGTACTGTGCGCGGGCATCGCCGCACTGACCCTGACGGCGCCCCGCCGGCCGCGCTTCGCCCAGCTCGCCTTCCTGGTCGTCGCCGCGTTCATCCTCACCAACAAGGTCTACTCACCGCAGTACGTCCTGTGGCTCATCCCCCTCGCCGCCCTGGCCCGGCCGCGCTGGCGCGACTTCCTCATCTGGCAGGCCTGCGAGGTCATGTACTACCTCGGGATCTGGATGTACCTCGCGTACACGACCAGCGGCGACAAACAGCGCGGACTGCCCCCCGAGGGCTACCAGCTCGCCATCGCGCTGCACCTGCTGGCCACGCTCTACCTGTGCGCCGTCGTCGTACGCGACATCCTCATGCCCGAACGGGACCCTGTACGGCGCGACGGCTCCGACGACCCCTCGGGCGGTGTCCTCGACGGAGCCGAGGACACCTTCGTCCTGGGGAAGGCGGCACACCCGCCCCGGCATGCCCAGCACCACAGCGAGGGGCCACAGGTGCAATGGGGCAGCACCCGGGCCGGCGGCTGACGCCTGACGCCTGGAGGCTGACGCCGGCGGCTGCTCAGCGGTCGACGATACGGTCGAACTGCGTCGTGGTGTGGCGCAGATGGGCCACCAGCTCCTCGCCCACCTTCGGCTCCTGCGCGTCCGAGGGGACGAACAGGATCGACACCTGCATGTGCGGCGGCTCCGCGAACCAGCGCTGCTTGCCCGCCCACACGAACGGCGCGAGATTACGGTTCACCGTGGCGAGACCGGCACGCGCCACACCCTTGGCGCGCGGCATCACACCGTGCAGCGCCTTGGGCGCCTCCAGTCCGACACCGTGCGACGTACCGCCCGCCACCACCACGAGCCAGCCGTCCGACGCCGCCTTCTGCTGGCGGTAACCGAACCGGTCCCCCTTCGACACCCGGGTCACGTCCAGCACCGCGCCGCGGTACTCCGTCGCCTCGTGGTCACCCAGCCACAGCCGCGTGCCGATACGCGCACGGAAGCGGGTCTGCGGGAACTGCTGCTGCAGCCGCGCCAGTTCGTCCGCCTTCAGGTGGCTGACGAACATCGTGTGCAGCGGAAGGCGGGCCGCCCGCAGCCGGTCCATCCAGCCGATGACTTCCTCGACCGCGTCGGAGCCGTCCATACGGTCCAGCGGCAGGTGCAGGGCGAAGCCCTCCAGCCGTACGTCCTCGATGGCCGCGTGGAGCTGCCCAAGCTCCTCCTCCTTCACGCCGTGACGCTTCATCGAGCTCATGCACTCGATGACGACACGGGCGCCGACCAGGGCGTGCACCCCGTCGACCGACGACACCGAACGCACCACCCGGTCCGGCAGCGGAACCGGCTCCTCACCGCGCCGGAACGGCGTCAGGACGAGCAGGTCACCGCCGAACCAGTCCTTGATGCGGGCCGCTTCGTACGTGGTGCCGACGGCCAGGATGTCCGAGCCGAAACGGGTCGCCTCGTCCGCGAGCCGCTCATGGCCGAAGCCGTAGCCATTGCCCTTGCAGACCGGCACGATTCCCGGGAACTGATCGAGCACGGACTTCTGGTGCGCCCGCCAGCGCGCGGTGTCGACGTAGAGGGTGAGCGCCATGGCCGGTCCGGAACCTTTCTCGTGGCTGCGGTGTATCAGAGGTATGAAGGGAAACGGATTCAGGTGCGGATGCGGGTTCAGGCAGGGATCAGCGGCGCGACATGTACATGTCGAGCGCCTTGTGGAGCATCTTGTTGAGCGGGAAGTCCCACTCGCCGACGTACTCCACAGCCTCCCCACCCGTACCCACCTTGAACTGGATCAGGCCGAACAGGTGGTCCGTCTCGTCGAGCGAATCGGAAATGCCCCGCAGGTCATAGACGGTCGCACCCATCGCGTACGCATCACGCAGCATCCGCCACTGCATCGCGTTCGAGGGCCGGACCTCGCGGCCGATGTTGTCGGAAGCGCCGTACGAGTACCAGACGTGCCCCCCGACGACCAGCATCGTCGCCGCGGACAGGTTCACCCCGTTGTGGCGCGCGAAGTACAGCCGCATGCGGTTGGGGTCCTCGTTGTTGAGGACGGTCCACATGCGCTGGAAGTACGACAGCGGGCGCGGCCGGAAGCGGTCACGCACAGCGGTGATCTCGTACAGCCGCTGCCACTCGGCGAGATCCTCGTAACCACCCTGGACGACCTCGACGCCGGCCTTCTCGGCCTTCTTGATGTTGCGCCGCCACAGCTGATTGAAGCCCTTGAGGACATCGTCGAGCGACCGGTTCGCCAACGGCACCTGATAGACGTAACGCGGCTGTACGTCACCGAAGCCCGCGCCACCGTCCTCGCCCTGCTGCCAGCCCATCTTCCGCAGCCGGTCCGCCACTTCGAAGGCGCGCGGCTCGATGTGCGTCGCCTCGATGTCCCGCAGCCGCTTCACATCAGGGTCCTGAATACCGGCCTTGATGGCCGGCGCGTCCCACCGGCGGATGACCACCGGCGGGCCCATCTTCACGGAGAAGGCACCCTGCTGCTTCAGATGCGCCAGCATCGGCTGCAGCCACTCGTCCAGATTCGGCGCGTACCAATTGATGACCGGACCCTCAGGCAGGTACGCGAGATACCGCTTGATCTTCGGCAGCTGCCGGTACAGCACCAGACCGGCACCGACCAGCTCACCGCCCTTGTCGAACCAGCCCAGGCTCTCCGAACGCCACTCCGTCTTCACATCAGCCCACGCCGGGACCTGGCAGTGGCTCGCCGCAGGCAGGCTCTGGATGTACGCCAGATGCTGCTCTCGGCTAATGGTCCTCAGGGTCAGGCTCATGCGGGGCGCTCCTCGGCAGGTCTGTCCCCATGGGATCAGGGGCTCCGGCTCTCGCGCCGAAGCCTACTGCGCCCATGGAGCGCCCCGTCTGGCCGCTGACCCAGCCGGGCCTATCCCAGCACTCCGCCGAACAGCCCACCGTGTGCCATGCCGAGGTAGAAGCCGACCGCGGACGCACCCAGACCGATGATCAGCAAGGTCCGCTCGCGCGTCGTAACCGAGATGAACTGGCCGTACGCACCGGTGAGGATCCCCACCAGCCCCGCCCAGGAACTGAGCAGATGCAGGTCGTGGAACATCGCCGAAACAAAGGCGACCGCCCCCAGCAGCACCGTCACCGCGACCAGCGTGTCCTGGCGAGGATGAGGCTTGCCGTCGGTCTCGAGGAGGGAAGTCGAGGAGTGTCGTCGCATTGCCTGCGCCATGGGGCACCTCCTGCTGGAAGGCGGCGAGCGTGATGCCGCACACACCCGATGTGTACAGATTGTGGCCCCTCCCGGCCGGATTTCAACCGGAAGGCGGTGAGCAGGTAGTCTGTACGGTCTGCACCGGTGTCTGCCCACGCCACAAAACGAGCCTCCTCTCTCGAAGAAGGCGGCTTGTCAGTGGCGGCCGATACCGTTGCGTACGCATCACGACCCTCCTGCCACGGAACGACCGTGGCCGCTGAGTCCAAAGGAGGTGGGTTCCACATGCGTCACTACGAAGTGATGGTCATCCTCGACCCCGATCTCGAGGAGCGCGCTGTCTCCCCGTTGATCGAGAACTTCCTCTCCGTCGTCCGTGAGGGCAACGGAAAGGTCGAGAAGGTCGACACCTGGGGCCGTCGTCGTCTGTCCTACGAGATCAAGAAGAAGCCTGAGGGCATCTACTCGGTCATCGACCTGCAGGCCGAGCCTGCGGTCGTCAAGGAGCTCGACCGACAGATGAACCTGAACGAGTCGGTCCTCCGGACCAAGGTCCTCCGCCCCGAAACCCACTGAGCTCAGTAGCTCAGCGGTAATCGGGTCCGAGTAGCAACAAGCAGCCAGCAGCAATCCCCGCCGAGAGGTTCACCCATGGCAGGCGAGACCGTCATCACGGTCGTCGGCAATCTCGTCGACGACCCCGAGCTGCGCTTCACCCCGTCCGGTGCGGCGGTCGCGAAGTTCCGTGTCGCGTCCACTCCCCGCATCTTCGACAAGCAGACCAATGAGTGGAAGGACGGCGAAGGCCTGTTCCTCACCTGCTCGGTCTGGCGTCAGGCGGCGGAGAACGTCGCAGAGTCGCTTACGCGAGGCATGCGCGTCGTCGTTCAGGGCCGGCTCAAGCAGCGGTCCTACGAAGACCGCGAGGGCGTCAAGCGCACGGTCTACGAGCTGGACGTCGAGGAAGTCGGCCCCAGCCTCAAGACGGCCACGGCCAAGGTCACCAAGACCACCGGCCGAGGCGGTCAGGGCGGGTACGGCGGCGGCCAGCAGGGCGGTCAGGGCGGCGGCAACTGGGGCGCAGCCCCCGGCGGCGGCGGCCAGCAGGGCGGCGGCGCTCCCGCCGACGACCCCTGGGCCAGCAGTGCACCGGCCGGCGGCGGTCAGCAGCAGGGTGGCGGTGGCTGGGGCGGAAGCTCCGGCGGAACCGCCGGCGGCGGCTACTCGGACGAGCCCCCCTTCTAGGGCGGGCCCGTACACCACTTCTTGATCACACAGGAGAAACACCATGGCGAAGCCGCCTGTGCGCAAGCCTAAGAAGAAGGTCTGCGCATTCTGCAAGGACAAGGTCACGTACGTGGACTACAAGGACACGAACATGCTGCGGAAGTTCATTTCCGACCGCGGCAAGATCCGTGCCCGCCGCGTGACCGGCAACTGCACGCAGCACCAGCGTGACGTCGCCACGGCAGTCAAGAACAGCCGTGAGATGGCGCTGCTGCCCTACACGTCCACCGCGCGATAAGGGAAGGGTGACCGAAAAATGAAGATCATCCTCACCCACGAGGTCTCTGGCCTCGGCACTGCCGGCGACGTCGTTGACGTCAAGGACGGCTACGCTCGCAACTACCTGGTCCCGCGCGGTTTCGCGATCCGCTGGACCAAGGGTGGCGAGAAGGACGTGGCGCAGATCCGCCGCGCCCGCAAGATCCACGAGATTGCGACCATCGAGCAGGCCAACGAGATCAAGGCCAAGCTCGAAGGCGTGAACGTGCGCCTGGCCGTTCGCTCCGGCGACGCCGGCCGTCTCTTCGGTTCCGTCACCCCGGCCGACGTCGCTTCGGCGATCAAGGCCGCCGGTGGCCCCGAGGTCGACAAGCGCCGCGTCGAGCTGGGCGCCCCGATCAAGACCCTTGGTTCGCACCAGGTCTCCGTGCGTCTGCACGCCGAGGTCGCCGCGAAGCTCGGCGTCGAGGTCGTCGCCGCCTAAGCGCAGCGCATCGCAGAGCAGTCAGAAGGGCCGCACCCCACGGGGTGCGGCCCTTCGTCGTTTCACGTGAAACCCACTGTCAGCGCGTGGCACCCGTGACGATCCAGCGGCCCGACCGCGCACGCAGCCACAACGTCACCATCCGGACTGCCATCATCAGCGTCATCGCCCACCACAGGGCAGTCAGCCCGCCGCCGAGCACCGGTACCAGCAGAGCCACCGGCGTGAAGACCGCGAGTGTCGCCAGCATCGCCCACGCCAGATACGGGCCGTCACCGGCGCCCATCAGCACACCGTCCAGCACAAAGACGATCCCCGAGATCGGCTGGGAAACAGCCACCACCAGCAAGGCCGGCAGCAGCGCGTCCCGCACCACCTCATCGCTCGTGAACAGCGGGATGAACAACGGCCGCGACGCCGCCACCAGCACACCGAGCACCACCCCGGAGACAATGCCCCACTGCACCATCCGCCGGCACGCTTCCTGCGCCCCCTTGGCGTCGTCGGCCCCCAGGTAGCGGCCGATGATCGCCTGGCCCGCAATGGCGATCGCGTCCAGAGCGAAGGCCAGCAGACTCCACAGGGACAGAAGGATCTGATGGGCCGCGACATCGGCGTCCCCGAGCCGGGCGGCCACCGCGGTCGCGATCATCAGGACGGCACGCAGCGAGAGCGTACGGACCAGCAGCGGTGCTCCGGCCTGCGCGCAGGCCCGTATCCCGGCCGCGTCGGGACGCAAGGAGGCGCCGTGCTTCCTGGCGCCCCGTACCACCACCGTGAGGTAGGCGGCGGCCATCCCGCACTGGGCGATCACGGTCCCCCACGCGGAACCGGCGATGCCGAGCCCGGCGCCGTACACCAGGCCGACATTGAGGGCCGCGTTGGCGGTGAATCCGCCGACGGCGACGTACAGCGGTGTCTTCGTGTCCTGGAGTCCGCGCAGGACACCCGTGGCGGCAAGCACCACGAGCATGGCGGGAATGCCCAGGCTGGAGATGCGCAGATAGGTGATCGCGTACGGAGCCGCCGTGTCGGAGGCGCCGAACAGGTCGACGAGCCAGGGGGCGGCCGGCAGGACGACCGCGATCACCGCGGCACCGAGGAGGAGGGCGAGCCAGATGCCGTCCATGCCTTGCCGGATGGCCGCCTGGAGGTCGCCCGCGCCGACGCGACGGGCGACGGCGGCGGTGGTCGCGTAGGCCAGGAAGACGAAGACGCTCACGGCGGTCATGAGGAGCACGGCGGCGATGCCGAGACCGGCGAGCTGTGGGGTGCCGAGGTGGCCGATCACCGCGCTGTCGACCATCACGAAAAGGGGCTCGGCGACCAGGGCGCCGAACGCCGGGAGGGCGAGCGCGATGATCTCGCGGTCGTGCCGGCGCCGGCTGTTCTTCGCTGCCGTGGGGGCCTGAGTCATAGGGTCAATCTAATCTTCCACAGGTAAGAGATGCAATGGCATTGCAGTCCTTACGCGCGAGTGCTTGCGGGGTTCGGCTGTGCGCTGTTTGTTCTGATCTTGAACCAGGCGGCGAAGTTTTTCTTCCCCACAGCCCGTGGATGAAGAAACCGCAGGTCAGCGCCGTAGGGCCGGGGTCGGTATGAGTTTGTCCACAGTGCTGTCCCCCGGTCCGTGCACAGGTTCTGTGGAGTTCTCCACAGCAACTGGTCTTTCGTCCACACAGCCTGTGGATAACAAGATTGGCTGACGGTGCCCGCGGGCCTACCGTGGTGCGGCGCCCGCCTTCCGTTCCGGCCCCGGAAGCTCGTCGAACTCGATGCGCCGGAACCGGAGTCGGGCGTCTCATTTGTCAGAGCCGTGCCGTAAGAAAGAGTGGCACAGCGAGGTCCGCGCAGCGGACGGGAGGAGGTGGCCCGGTGAGCATTTCCGAGCCATTGGACGACCCCTGGGCCGACAGCGGTCCCGGTGACCGTCTGCCCTCCCGTCGGCGCCGCGGCGAGGGCCGGGGCCGCGACGAGCAGCATGACCGCGGCGGTGAAACGGGTGGCTGGGAGGGCGGGGCTCCAGCCTTTGAGCGAGTACCCCCTCAGGACCTCGACGCCGAGCAGTCCGTTCTCGGCGGCATGCTGCTCTCGAAGGACGCCATCGCCGACGTGGTGGAGATCCTCAAGGGCCACGACTTCTACCGCCCGGCCCACGAGACCGTCTACACGGCGATCCTCGACCTCTACGCCAAGGGCGAGCCTGCCGACCCCATCACCGTGGGCGCCGAGCTCACCAAGCGCGGCGAGATCACGAAGGTCGGCGGCGCCTCGTATCTGCACACCCTGGTGCAGACGGTGCCGACGGCGGCCAACGCGGAGTACTACGCCGAGATCGTCCATGAGCGGGCGGTGCTGCGCCGGCTGGTCGAGGCGGGCACGAAGATCACGCAGATGGGATACGCGGCCGACGGCGATGTCGACGACATCGTGAACGCCGCCCAGGCCGAGATCTACGCGGTCACCGAGCAGCGCACCAGCGAGGACTACCTGCCGCTCGGCGACATCATGGAGGGCGCGCTCGACGAGATCGAGGCGATCGGTTCTCGTACGGGTGAGATGACCGGTGTGCCGACTGGTTTCACGGACTTCGACTCGCTGACGAACGGCCTGCACCCCGGCCAGATGATTGTCATCGCGGCTCGTCCCGCCATGGGTAAGTCGACGCTGGCGCTGGACTTCGCGCGGGCCTGTTCGATCAAGAACAACCTGCCCAGCGTGATCTTCTCCCTCGAAATGGGGCGCAACGAGATCGCGATGCGTCTGCTGTCGGCGGAGGCCAGGGTGGCGCTGCACCACATGCGCTCGGGCACGCTGACGGACGAGGACTGGACGCGGCTCGCGCGCCGGATGCCGGACGTCTCGCAGGCGCCGCTCTACATCGACGATTCGCCGAACCTCTCGATGATGGAGATCCGGGCGAAGTGCCGTCGTCTGAAGCAGCGCAATGACCTGAAGCTGGTGATCATTGACTATCTGCAGCTGATGCAGTCCGGTGGTTCGAAGCGGGCGGAGAGCCGTCAGCAGGAGGTCTCGGACATGTCCCGAAACCTCAAGCTGCTGGCGAAGGAGCTCGAGCTCCCGGTGATCGCGCTGTCGCAGCTGAACCGTGGTCCCGAGCAGCGTACGGACAAGAAGCCGATGGTCTCCGACCTGCGTGAATCGGGCTCCATCGAGCAGGACGCGGACATGGTCATCCTGCTGCACCGTGAGGACGCGTACGAGAAGGAGTCGCCGCGCGCGGGCGAGGCGGACCTGATGGTGGCCAAGCACCGTAACGGTCCGACGGCGACGATCACGGTGGCGTTCCAGGGTCACTATTCGCGCTTCGTGGACATGGCGCAGATCTGAGGCTCTGAAAAGAGGTCGACGGGGCGGGGCGGTGCCGGTAGGTCTTGACCATGACGTCTCCGCTCGAAGAGCTGCTTCCCAGTACGCAACGTGCCCTCCTGCATCGCATCGCCGCCGCTCAGGCTGAGGGCAGGGCGCCCTCGTTGGTCGCCGCGGTGCAGCGCGACGGGCAGATGGTGTGGACGGGTTCCCGTACCTGTGTCGACGGGCATGGGCCGGATGCGGATACGCAGTACCGGATTGGTTCGATCACCAAGACGTTCACCGCTGTGCTGGTGCTGCGGCTGCGTGACGAAGGCTTGCTCGACCTCGGCGATCCGCTGGAGAAGTACCTTCTGGGTACGGGGGTGGCGGGTGAGGTGACTGTGGCTCAACTGCTCAGCCATACGGCGGGTTTGGCGGCGGAGACGCCGGCGCCGTGGTGGGAGCGGACGCCGGGCATTTTGCGTCCTGAGCTGGCCGATGTGCTGGGTGGGCAGGCGCGGATGCATCCGGCCGGGAGGGTTCACCACTACTCCAACCCCGGTTACACATTGCTCGGCCGGCTTGTCGAGGTGGTTCGGGGAGAGTCCTGGGCGGAGGTGCTGCGGCGCGAGGTTCTTGAGCCGCTGGGCATGGGGCGTACGAGCGCAGAGCCCCTGGCTCCGCATGCCGGGGGCTGGGCGGTGCATCCGTGGGCGGATGTGATGCTGCCGGAACCGGCGGTGGACCTCGGGCTGATGGCTCCGGCCGGTCAGCTCTGGTCGACGACTGTCGACCTCTGCCGCTTCGCCGCGTTTCTTGCCGCGGGTGATGAGAAGGTGCTGAGCGCCGAGTCCGTACGGGAGATGCGTACGCCGGCTGCTCCTGCGGGCCCGGGGGAGGCGGCCGGGGGCTACGGGCTGGGGTTGCAGATCGTCCAGAGCGGCGGTCGGACGCTGGTGGGGCACACGGGGTCGCTGCCGGGCTTTGTGGCGGGTCTGTGGGTGAGCGTGGAGGACGGGGTGGCCGCGGTGGCGCTGGTCAACGCGACGTCGGGGCTGTCCGCTCCGGCGGTGGCGGCCGACCTGATCCGCATCGTGGTCGAGGCTGAGCCGCGTATCCCGGAGCCGTGGCGTCCGTTGCCGGAGGTGGATCAGGAGTTGCTGAAGCTGACGGGCCCGTGGTTCTGGGGCACGTCGTCGTACGCCCTCTCCCTTGTCGCCGACCGGGGCCTGCAGCTTCAGCCGCTGCGGGGCAACGGCCGGGGCTCACGCTTCGCGGCCCGGCCGGACGGCACCTGGACCGGCCTCGATGGTTATTACTTGGGGGAGACGCTCCGGGTGGTGCGGCGGGAGGACGGTTCGGTGAGCCATCTGGACCTCGGGTCGTTCGTCTTCACGCGCGAGCCGTACGAGCCGGGAGACGCGGTTCCTGGAGGGGTGGACGAAGGCGGCTGGCGGGGGCTGTGACGTTTCACGTGGAACCGGGCGTGTGGGTGGGGCGCCGGTAGAGTACGAGCGGGCCCGAAGCCGCAAGTTCTGGTTGCGACTTCGGGCCCGCTCTGTGGGCTGGTTCCGACAGCCTTTTACGACACGTTGTTGAGGATCTGCAGTTTGGCTCCGTTGTTCCACGCCTCCAGCAGGCCGCGGTGGACAGCTGTTACGTCGTGGCGCGCGGCCAGCAGCAGGGCGTCACGGGTGAACGGGCAGGTGGCGACCAGTAGTGCGATGTCGGCGTTGTACTCGAGTTTGGCCATGCCGATGAACTGCTGGACGTCGCCGCTGGCGATGGTTGATCCGGGGGTGCGGGACTTGCACTGGACGACGATGCGCCGCCCGTCGGGGGTGTAGGCGACGATGTCCGCGCCAGTGTCTCCGTGGCCGCCGGTGACCGTTACGCGGTCGCAGCCGTCGCGTCGGCAGAGCCAGGCGATGTGTTGTTCGAACTGGCGTGGGTTCATGGCGTCGAGTGCGCCCATTGATCCGGCTGCCTCGCGTTCGCGCAGTACCCGCCGGAGGTGGGTCACTTCCTCCTCCAGCGCTTGGATGCGGCCCTGGTGCTCACCGTCGTTCTGGACCGCGGCGTTGAGCAGTGGGACGACGGCGCGGCCGATTGTGGTGCGGCAGACGTCCTCCGCGGTCTCGGCGACCTTTCCGTCGGTGTGCGTAGCCAGGCGCTGGTCGAGGGCTTCGGTGATGTGCTCGTCGAGCAGCGAGGCAAGCCTGTGGACAAAGTTATCCACAGGCTGCGAGCGCTGCATTTCCTCGACGTCGAGCAGGTGCGTACGCACCTGACGTGCGACGATGCTGTCGCGCAGCAGCATTGCGACGTTGAGCACGGTCCTTCTCGTGAACAATCCGACCTTGCTCGTGAAGCGGTCTACGGAGGCTAGTGTCTTGAAGACACTGACCTCCTCGCTGGTCGCCAGGCGATAGCCGTTCGACTTAAGTTCCTCACGGTGAGCGTTCACCATGTTGCGAATGACGGCCTCGGCCACCTCGAAGTAGTTGGCGACCATCTGTGTCGTCACATGCATCTCGTCCGGGAGCAGTGAGAGCGCCTTGACTTTGTCTAGCGCTTCCGTGCGCTGAGCCACGCTGTCGCGCAGTGTCCTGGATTCCAACAGGGTTGCTTCATTGGCCACTTGGCCCGCCTCCTCCTGGGCCCCTTGGGGCCCGTTCGAGTGTGTGGACGGGACCCGGACATACGGCCGCCCCACTTGCTTGGGGCAACGAGTCAAATCGGATAAAGAAACGGTTTTCAGATACTCATCTTGAATCCGACATGGGTGGCTTCGAAGCCGAGTCGCTCGTAGAAGCGGTGGGCGTCGGTGCGGGTGTTGTCGGAGGTCAGTTGGACCAACTGGCAGTTCTGGCGGCGGGATTCGCCGATGGCCCACTCGATCAGTTGGGTGCCGAGGCCGCTGCCGCGTTCGTCGGCGTGGATGCGTACGCCTTCGATGATCGCGCGGGTGGAGCCGCGGCGGGACAGTCCGGGGATCACTGTGAGCTGGAGGGTGCCGACGACGTGGTCGTCGCGTACGGCGACGACCACGTGCTGGTTCGGGTCGGCCGTGAGGCGGGTGAGGGCGGCGGCGTACGGGGTGAGGTCGTCGGGGGACTCGCGCTGGGCGCCGAGGGGGTCGTCGGCGAGCATGGCGACGATTTCCGGGAGGTCGCCGGGGGCTGCGGGGCGTATCTCAAGATCGCTCATGGGGCGCAGGTTACGCAGATTCCGCAGGTTGGGCGGTTACGCGGGGACCCGTAGCTCTTCTACGGCCCTGACCAGCGGTGCGAGCTGGGGGTTTTTCGCGGCTTCGTCGAGGGCCTCGCGCAGGGCGGCGTCGTTGGTGGGCCGGGCTTCGGCGAGCAGGGCTTGGCCGGCCTCGGTGACGTCGGTGTAGATGCCGCGCCGGTCGGTGTCGCAGAGGTAGCGGGTCAGCAGGCCGCGGTCTTCGAGGCGGGTGACCAGGCGGGTGGTGGCGCTCTGGCTCAGTACGACGGCGTCGGCGACCTGCTGCATGCGGAGGTGTCCGCCGGGGCCGTTGTGCTGGCGGCTGAGGACGTCGAGGAGTGAGTACTCGCGCACGCTCAGGCCGTGCCCGCTCTGGAGGGCCTTTTCGATGTGGGCGTCGATCCTGCCGTGCAGCAGGGAGAGGGCGCACCAGCCCTGGGAGAGCGCGGTGAGTGCGGGGTCTGTGGCTGTCATGGATCTCTCCTCTTCCGGAGCCGCTTGAGCCAAGGGTAGACGACGTACGCAATAGCCCGCGCTTGCATTTAGCCCGCGTCTGCAATTATTGTGGGCGCTCGTAAGGTGCATGTGCGATCTATTTGGAAGGTCTGGCCATGCCACTCGCCCTCCTCGCCCTGGCCATCGGGGCGTTCGGTATCGGCACCACAGAATTCGTGATCATGGGCCTGCTGCCTGAGGTCTCCGCCGACTTCGGTGTCTCTATCCCCACCGCCGGCTATCTGGTCAGCGGTTACGCACTCGGTGTCGTGCTGGGTGTGCTCGGTCTCGCGGGCGTCGCCCGTCTCGTACCGGAGACGCCGAAGCCCGAGGGCGTGCGGCTGCGCCATGAGCTCGCCGCCTTCCGTAATGTGCAGGTCCTGCTCGCCATGGCGATGACCGTGCTCGGCTTCGGCGGTGTCTTCGCCGCGATCACCTACCTCGCGCCGATGATGACGGGCGTCGCCGGCTACTCCGCCGGGTCCGTCACCTGGCTGTTGGTCCTCTTCGGTCTCGGCATGGTCGGCGGCAACCTGATCGGCGGCAAGTTCGCGGACCGCGCGCTGATGCCGCTGCTGTACGTGTCCCTGGGCGCCCTCGCCGTGGTCCTTGCCCTCTTCACGGTCACCGCCCACCACCAGATCGCGGCAGCGGTCACGATCGTGCTGATCGGCGGGCTGGGCTTCGCGACGGTTCCGCCGCTCCAGAAGCGGGTCCTGGACCAGGCCGCGGGCGCCCCCACCCTGGCCTCCGCCGTCAACATCGGCGCGTTCAACCTCGGCAACGCGCTCGCCGCCTGGCTCGGCGGCCTCGTCATCGCGGCCCGCCTCGGCTACACCGCGCCCAACTGGGTCGGTGCGGTGCTCGCCGCCTCGGCTCTCGGTCTCGCGTTCCTGTCCAGCGCCCTGGAGCGCCGCACGGACGCCCGCAGCCGGGTCGTCGCGGGATCGGTCCCTGAGCCGGCCGCTGTCACCGCTGCCGCCGCACGTCGCTGAATCACCCCCCACCGATAATTTGAGGAGTCACCCCATGAGCACCACCGCACCCGCACCCGCACCCGCGACCCCTGTCGTCCCGCTGACCATCCAGGACGCCGAGATCCTCGTCGACGCGGCCCGCCGCGCGGCCGAGGAGGCCGGGGTCACCGTCGCTGTCACCGTTCTCGACGCGGGCGCGGGCACCTGCTCGCCTTCCGGCGGGACGACAGGGCCGTACTGATCGCCGGCGAGACCAGCACCCGTAAGGCGTACACCGCGGTTCAGCTGAACGCTCCGACCGCCGCCCTGGTCGACGCGGTGCAGCCCGGCGGGCTCTTCCACACCTTGCCGACCGCGCTCGACCGACCGCTCCTGTTCATCGCGGGCGGCGTGCCGGTTCACCGTGACGGCCGCCTGATCGGGGCCGTCGGTGTGGGCGGCGGAGCGCCCGATCAGGACCACGGCTTCGCGACCGCCGCGGTCGAGGCGCTCGGCGGGTAACGGTGAGACGGGCCGGGCCCGCCGACGTCAGCCCGCCGCGACGGTCAGCGGGGCGAAGCGGCGGGTCCAGTCGCCGGGGAGGGCGGGGATTCCGTAGGTCATCACGGCGTTGAAGGCGACCGGCTCCAGGCCGTGCGCCTTCACCCACGCCAGCAGCTCTTCGTGCCGTACGTCGATGTCGGTGCGCAGCGGGCGGTCCGTACCGGCGGCCAGTGAGGCGATCAGTGCCTTGGCGGTCTCGGTGTCCCTGGCGATCAGCGGGCCCACGACATGGGTCTGCATGTTGGGCCAGGCGGCGGCGTATCCGGTGATGCCGCTTCGGTCCTCGGCGATCCGGATCTGGTCGGCGAAGGCGGGCAGCCGCGTGAGCATGTGGGTGCGGTCCAGGCCGAACACCTCGGCGTCCAAGCGCAGGATCGCGGGCAGGTCGTCGGCGGTGGCGGGGCGGGTCGGTACGCCGGACGGTGTTCCGGAGGGCCGGAAGTGGCCGCTGACCATCTCGGCCTTGCCGGTCACGGTGAAGCCGAGCTCTTCGTAGAGCGGGCGGCCGTGGGGTGTGGCGTGGAGGGTGAGCGGGGTGTCCCCGGATTCCGCGACGAGGTGCCGCATCAGGCGGCGGCCGATGCCCTGCCGTGCGTGGCGTTCGGCGACGAGGACCATGCCGATCGCGGTGAGTCCGGGCTGGTACGAGGTGGTTTGGCCGTACGAGGTGAGGACGCCGGCGGCGGCGAGGCCTTTGTCTTCGGGGGCGTCGATGCCGTAGCCGGTGCCGGCTGCCAGCAGCAGGCCCCATTTGTGCTCTTCGCGTGGCCAGCCCCGGTCTTCCGAGAGGTCGGCGCAGGCGGTGAGATCGGCCGGGGTCAGACGGCGGATGGGCAGATCGGCGAGGGAAGTCGGCATTGGATCAGGCTGGCTGACACACCGATCGCCCATCCACCGCTTTACGTGAAGGGGAGGTGGCGGCTCGAAGACGCCGGCTGCGGCGGATGAGTCCCCAGGGCTTGAGGGCGACCCGGCGTGCGGGGCGAGTGGGTGTTTCACGTGAAACACGCTGTCTGGTGGGGGGCGGGTCCGGCGCCTGACAGAGGGAGTAACCGCGCGTACTAGCCTCGGCGTACATGACGAGACTTCACCTCTTCGATCTCGACGGAACGCTGATGCGAGGCTCGGCGGCGGCAGTCGAGATCTCCCGTCAGCTGGGGGTGAGTGCCGAGATCGCCGAGCTGGAGCGGGATTTCCTGCTGCGGGGCCTGGCGCCCGACGAGTTCGCCGTACGGGCCAGGGAGTTGTGGGGGCAGCTCACTGAGGCGCAGGTGGAGGCGGCCTTCGAGGGGGCGCCCTGGCTGTTGGGCATCGAGGAGGTGTGGGCGGACATCCGCTCGCGCGGTGAGTACTGCGCCGTGATCTCGCTGTCGCCGGACTTCTTCGTGGAGCGGCTGCTGGCGTGGGGTGCGCATGCGGCGCACGGTTCACGCTGGCCGGCGGTGCCGTTCCTGGAGCCGGTGGAGCGGGCGGGGATCTTGAACGCGGCCGCGAAGGTGAAGATCACAGATCGGCTCTGTAAAAAGTTCGGGCTGCTGAGGAGTGACTGCGTGGCTTACGGGGATTCGATGTCGGACGCGGAGATCTTTGCGGCGGTGCCGCTTTCGGTGGCGGTCAACGCAGATCACCATGTGTCGGAAATTGCCGCGCTTGCGTATCAGGGAGGTGATTTGCGTGAGGCGTACGAACTGGTGCGGTCCAGCCGGTAATTCGGAATTGGCCGCAGAGCGGTAGCTAGGCCGCGAGTGCGGGTAGCCGCGGCAGGGGGCTTGTGTGCCGGGCTACCGCCGGTAGTGTCGACTCCGGTTTGCTGCCGGTGTCCTTACTGCGTAAGGCATGGGGCAAAAGCAGCCTAACCAGAAGACGGGTTCGCATGCCCGGACTTCCTGGTCTTTGTCCGAAGCGGGAGTGGTGCCTGGCATGCTGCGACGACGGAAACTGCGGGCAATGTCACACTTGTCCGCCTCGCCCCAAATGGGGCCAGCGGCGTGATTAGTGTGGGCGGTCGACAGACCTGAAACACAGACCTGAGGCAGAGCGGGGAAGAGTAGGGCACGTTCCGGTCCCGGAAGTGCAGAGACCGACCGAAAGCTGTTCGAGGCGAGGCACATCTATGGACGCTCCGACCACCACGTCGGCCGGCAACGGCACTTCAGGTGAGAACGGCGGCGGCTGGTTCAAGCCGCGCAGAAAGCCGGGCGCGGGATCCCAGCAGCCGCCCGGGCAGGGCTCGGACCCGGGACAGGACCGGATACCGGGGTCGGGCGCGCCGCGTCCCAGCCGCTCGGTGTCCGCGATACGCCCGGTGGGCACCGGCGCCTCGCGCCCCCAGCCCGCCACCCCTGCCCCCGCCGCCCCGGCGCGCCGCCCGGCTGCCGAACCCCGGACCGACGCGCCGACGACGCCTCCCCAGGCGCCTCCCGCGCCTCCCGTGGCGGAAGCGCCCCTGCGCGAAACGCCCCTTGCCGAGGCGCCTGTGGCGGAAGCGCCCGCCCCCGAAGCCCCAGCCCCCCAGCCGCAGGCGGCTGAGGCGCAGGCGGCCCCCGCCACCCCGGCCCCTGCCCCCCCAGCCGAGCCCGCCGAGCCCGTGTCCCCCGACGCGGCCCTCGTACGCCGCACCCTCGCCGACATCGGTGACGACGCCGGCAAGGTCACGTCGTACTTCTACGCCCTGCTCTTCACCCGTCACCCCGAGCTGCGGGCCCTCTTCCCCGCCGCCATGGACACCCAGCGCGACCGTCTCCTCAAGGCGCTGCTCACCGCCGCCGAGCACATCGACAACAAGCCGGTGCTCACCGAGTACCTCCGCAATCTCGGCCGCGGCCACCGCAAGTACGGTACCCAGGCCTCCCACTACCCGGCTGTCGGTGAGGCGCTCCTCGGCGCGCTGGCCCGTCACGCGACGGCCACCTGGGACGACGAGGCCGAGGCGGCGTGGATCCGTACGTACACCGCGATCTCGCAGATCATGATCGACGCGGCCGCCGAGAACGAGCTCCGGGCGCCCGCCTGGTGGCAGGCCGAAGTCGTCTCGCACGATCTGCGCACACCTGACATAGCGGTCATCACCCTGCGCCCCGACCAGCCCTACCCCTTCCTGGCCGGCCAGTACACGAGCCTGGAAACGCCCTGGTGGCCGCGGATATGGCGGCACTACTCCTTCGCCGCGGCCCCCCGCCCCGACGGTCTGCTGTCCTTCCACGTCAAGGCGGTCCCGGCCGGCTGGGTCTCCAACGCCCTGGTCCACCGCGCCCGCCCCGGCGACACCGTGCGTCTCGGCCCGCCGGCCGGGTCGATGACCGTCGACCACACCACCGACAACGGTCTGCTCTGCCTCGGCGGCGGCACCGGCATCGCGCCCATCAAGGCGCTTGTCGAGGACGTGGCCGAGCACGGCGCGCGCCGCCCCGTCGACGTCTTCTACGGCGCCCGCACCGACTACGACCTGTACGACATCGACACGATGCTGCGCCTCCAGCAGTCCCACTCGTGGCTGTCGGTGCACCCGATCGTGGACGGCAGGACGCAGTTCCCGGACGCCGTCCTGGAACACGGCCCGTGGAACTCCCACGACGCCTATCTCTCCGGCCCGCCCGGCATGATCCGCAGCGGTGTCGACGCTCTCAGGAACCTCGGGATTCCCGGTGACCGCATCCGCCACGACTCTCTCGAAGAGCTGGTGGCCGCGGGCGATTAGCGGTCGGCGCCCCGCGGGCGGCCCCGTCACCCCAGGTCGTGGGCGTGCATGGCCCGTACGCCCTCGATGTTGCCGTCCAGGTAGTGCCGCAGCGACAGCGGTACCAGGTGCACCGCCGCGATCCCGACCCGGCTGAAGGGCACCCGTACGATCTCGTACTCGCCGCACGGCTCGTCGATTTCCGGGCCGTGCCGCCGTGCGGGGTCCATGGACTCCAGCCGGCAGACGAAGAAGTGCTGCACTTTCACGCCGGTGACTCCGCCGCCCGCGATGTGCTCGACGGTGTCGACGAAGCAGGGCACCACATCGGTGATCTTCGCGCCGAGTTCCTCGTCGAGTTCGCGGTGCAGCGCCTCGACGACGGTGGCGTCCTCGGGTTCGACGCCGCCGCCCGGTGTGAGCCAGTACGGGTCGACGCCCGGCTTGGTGCGCTTGATGAGGATCAGGTCGTCACCGTCGAGCAGGATGGCGCGTGCGGTGCGCTTGACCACGGGCCTCGGAGGCGCGGGGGTGGTTCCCTCGGGAAAAGAGGTGCCGGTCATGGCAATACAGTGGCCCGCCCCACCCGTTCTGAAACTCCCCGCGCCGCTGTTGTCTGTCGCCTCAGGACCAGTCGGTCGCGGCGCGCAGCAGCCACTCGTGGGCCCGGGCGATGTGCGGAAGAGTGAGCGTGCCGGTGCGTACGGCGAGGAAGTAGGTCCGCAGGGGCGGCACGGGAGGGTCGAAGAGCGCCACGATCTCGCCCCGCTCCAGTGCGTCCTCGCACAGGTATCTGGGCAGTACGGCGAGTCCCGCGCCCGCGGCCGTGGCGTGCAGCACCGCCCGCAGGTCGGGTGCGACGATGGTGCCGGCCGTGGCCGGCCGGGCGTCGAAGACGGTGGTCCAGTAGCGGGTGACCAGCGGCAGCGACTCGTGTACCTCCACCACTGGTAGTTGTTCCAGTACCTGTGGCCCCTTGCGGCGCAGCAGCCCCGGGCCGATCCTTCCGGCCCAGCGCGGAGCCGCGACCAGGACGTGCTCTTCGTCGCACAGGGCGGTCCCGGTGAGGACGGTGCCGCGCGGGCGGTCCGTGGAGATGGCCAGGTCGTGGT
The DNA here is from genome assembly GCF_018614005.1 of Streptomyces sp. ISL-99. Taxonomy (NCBI): domain Bacteria; kingdom Bacillati; phylum Actinomycetota; class Actinomycetes; order Kitasatosporales; family Streptomycetaceae; genus Streptomyces; species Streptomyces sp. ISL-99. The sequence goes on along the minus strand of NZ_JAGGPC010000023.1, from coordinate 130,240 downwards.
GGCCGGCGGCGAGGCCGTCCAGGGTCTCCTGGGCGTTGCCGAAGGAGGTGCGCAGGGCCAGGCCCTGCGTGATGAGCGGGGAGAGCGTGGGCAGGACGCGTAAGGAGGTGAACTCCGGCGGCCCGGCGAGGTGCAGGGTCCGTACGCCGGAATCCTCGTCGAGGCCCGTCTCGGTGATCTCGACGAGCGCGTCGAGGTGCGGCGCGGCCCGGTGCGCGAGCTCGTCGCCGACGGGTGTGGGGGTTACGCCGCGGGCCTGGCGCAGGAACAGCGGGCGGCCCACCTGTCGCTCCAGGGTGCGTATCTGGCTGGTCACGGCGGGCTGCGACAGGCCCAGGAGGGCGGCTGCGCGGGTGAAGGAACCGGCCCGGTGCACCGTGACGAACGTGCGGAGCAGAGCCAGGTCCATGGCGCGGTCTCCCGTCCCGGCGAGGTCGCCGACGGTCACAACTATAAATATGTCGATAGGTCCCTGTCGCTACCGTGATTGGACACTGACGCAGCGTCAACTAGCCTTGACTCCGCGGTTCTTCGCGCGTGGAACCGGGACGGTCCGAGCCATGAGGGGGGAGGCTCGGACCGTCCGTTGTACGCGGGGGCCGCGTCAGGGCGCCGCCTCTTCCAGCGCGCGCAGCACATCGGCCACCAGGTCGTCGGGGTCTTCGGCGCCGACGGAGAAGCGGATGAAGCCCTCCGGTACGGCGTCGCCGCCCCAGCGCCCGCGCCGCTCGGCGGTGGACCGTACGCCGCCGAAGCTGGTCGCGTCGTCGGCCAGCCGCAGCCCTTCCAGGAACCGCTCGGCGTACCCGCGGTCGGGCAGCGTGAAGGAGACGACGCAGCCGAAGCGGCGCATCTGGCGCGACGCGACGGCGTACGACGGATCGTCGGGCAGCCCGGGGTGGCGCAGCCCGCTCACGGCGGGGTGTTCGCGCAGTGCCTCGGCGAGGGCCAGCGCGTTCGCGCCCTGCTTGTCGGCGCGCAGTTGGAGGGTGGCCAGGGAACGGTGCGCCAGCCAGGCCTCCATGGGGCCGGGGATGGCCCCGACGACCTTGCGCCAGCGCCGTACCCGCGCGGCAAGCCGGGCGTCGCGGCAGGCCACGTAACCGAGCAGGACGTCGCCGTGACCGGTGAGGCCCTTGGTGCCGCTGGCCACGGAGAAGTCCGCGCCCAGTTCCAGGGGGCGCTGGCCGAGCGGGGTGGCGAGGGTGTTGTCGACCGCCACAAGGGCTCCGGCGGCGTGCGCGGCGTCCGCGAGCCGGCGGATGTCGCACACGTCGAGCCCCGGGTTGGACGGCGTCTCGATCCACAGCAGCCGCGCCCCGTCGAGTTCGCGGAGCTGGGCGTCGCCGCCGGTCGGCGCGGTGCGCACCCGCACGTCGTACGCCGCCAGCTGTTCGCGTACGAGCGCGAGGGCCTGGTAGCCGTCGTCGGGCAGTACGGCCGTGTCGCCGGCCCGCATCTGGGAGAGGAGCACAGCGGACACGGCGGCCATGCCGGAGGCGAAGACGACGGTTTCGACGCCCTCCTCCCCCGGTGCCTCCAGTTCCCCGATGGCCCGTTCCAGATGGGTCCAGGTGGGGTTCTCGTCGCGTCCGTAGGTGTACGGTCCGGTCGGCTCGCCGGGCAGGTGGTAGTGCGCGGCGAAGACCGGTCCGGGAAGCGTCGGTTCGTACGCGACAGGTTCGGGAAGGCCCGCGCGCACCGCCCGGGTGCCGTCTCCGACCGGGTGGTTCTCGGAGCCCATGCGTCAGTCCTTTTCCGGCAGGACGACGTTGAGCGCCCACGAGACGATGCTGATGATCAGGCCGCCGAGTACGGCCGTCCAGAAGCCCTCGACGTGGAAGCTGAGGTCGAACGTGTCGGCCAGCCAGGAGGTCAGCAGCAGCATCAGCGCGTTGACGACCAGGGTGATCAGGCCGAGCGTGAGGATGAACAGCGGCAGCGTCAGCAGCTTCACGACGGGCTTGACGAGGAAGTTCACCAGGCCGAAGAGGAGCGCGACGATGATCAGTGTCAGCGCCTTGTTGCCGGTGCTGTCGCCGGTGAGCGTGATGTCGTGGAGGAGCCAGATGGCTACCGCCAGGGCCCCCGCGTTGGCGATCGTCTTGACTAGGAAATTCATCATGTGTCTGATCGTGGCAGACATGATCGGCGCCGGACACCGGCGCACGACTGGCCGAGGGGCGGACGGACGATGAAGGCATTTCGACTGGACGAGCTGGAGGCGGAGCGCGCAGCCAATGATGGTGCGTATCTGCAGTTCCTGAGGGAAAGGAACATGTCGGTCGGCCTGTACGCGCTGAACGCGGGCGAGACCGACCCGCAGCAGCCGCACCGCGAGGACGAGGTGTACTTCGTCGTCAGCGGGCGCGCCTCGATCACCGTCGGTATGGAGACGACGCAGGTGGGGCGGGGCAGTGTGGTGTACGTACCGGCGGGGGTGCCGCACAAGTTCCACCACATCAGCGAGGATCTGCGGGTGATGGTCGTCTTCTCGCCGCCCGAGAGCTGACGGCCGGACCGGCGACCGGAATCCGGGGATCCCTAGGGGGCCGGTCAGGGGTCTTCAAGGGATGCGGGTGCCCCGCGAGCCGCCTCTTCGCCCCTAGCATCGAGGTCAGGAAGAAGTGCTGCGAGGGAGAAGAGGGAAAGCGATGGCTGTGCGGGAGATATTCGCGGGGATGCCGTGGTGGGTGAAGTGGGTCGCGGTGCCCGTCATCGCGCTGGTCGTGTTCGGCGGCGCCATCCTGAGCGCCATCGGTCTGCTGATCGGCTTCCTGTTCAAGGTGCTGGTCTTCGTCGCGCTGGTGGGCGGACTGATCTACGTCGTACGCAAGTTCATGGCCTCGTCCTCGTCGTCCGGCAGCGACTGGTAGCCCGTACGGCCGTTAGCCCACCCGGGGGATCCGCGCCCGGAGCACTCTGCGCGACCGGGTTGGGCGGTTAGGGTGACGACTCTCTGATGCCTCAGGCGGGCGCCCGGCCCGTCAGTACGCCTGGGGGTGTGTCCTGTGGCCACGGCACAAACGGCCGCCGTTCCGACGACTCCGACGCCGACTCCGACCACGCCGACTCCGGCTCCGACCCTGATCGGCTCGGTCCAGCGAGCCCTGCGCCTGCTGGAGGCGGCGGGCGCCCATGCCGACGGGGCCCCGGCCAAGCAGCTCGCGAGAGAGACCGGCCTCCCCCTGCCCACCACCTATCACCTGCTGCGCACGCTGGCGCACGAGGGTTATCTGCGGCGTCGGCAGGGCGTGTTCGTGCTGGGTGAGGCGGCCGCGCGGCTGGCGGGCACGGGCGCGCGGCACAATCGTCGCGGCCTGATCACCGACTCCCTGGAGTACTGGCGGGACGCGATCGGCGTACCCGTCTATTTCGCGCTCTACCTCGAGGGGGAGATCGAACCCGTCGCGGTCGCGCAGCGGCCGTCGTCCCCCGCTGTGGAGGAGTGGGCGGACTTCCGCGAGACCGGTCATGCCCATGCCGTGGGCCAGTGTCTGCTGAGCCAGCTCGACGAGGAGGCCCGCCGGGACCATCTGGCCCGCCATCCGGTCGAGCCGCTCACCCGCTATTCCGTACGTGACCGAGGGGCCCTGCTGGAGCGCCTGCGGTCGACGCAGCGGATGCGGCCGGTCGTGGAACGCCAGGAGTACGCGATCGGATCGGTTTGTGCGGCCATTCCGATCACGGTCGGATCCACCGCCGCGACGATTGCTATTTCACTGCCCGCCGAACAGGACCAGCGGTTGCTTCCGGCCGTCGAACAATTACGCAGTGCGGTGGGCGGCCTGCTCGGCTCGTTCGCATTCTCTATCAGTATCTGAAATATCACTCCTTGTTTCTCTCCTTGTGCTTCAAGCACGATGGGTATTGCGGCCAGGTCACTAGGTGCGGGGTAAGCGATGCGCGAGTCGGTTCAGGCAGAAGTCATGATGAGCTTCCTGGTCTCGGAGGAGCTCTCTTTCCGGATCCCCGTGGAGCTCCGGTACGCGACGGGGGATCCGTATGCGGTCCGTATGACGTTCCATCTGCCCGGCGACGAACCCGTCACGTGGGCGTTCGGCCGTGAGCTGCTGATCGACGGTCTCGCCAAGCCGTGTGGCGAAGGCGATGTGCACATCGGGCCGGCCGACCCGGAAGAACTCGTGGATGTTCACATTCGCCTTCAGGTGGCCGGGGACCGTGCGCTGTTCCGGGCGAGCGCCGCTCCGCTGGTGGCGTTCCTCGACCGTACGGACCGGCTTGTGCCGCTGGGACAGGAGTGCGCCCTCGGGGACTTCGAGGGAAACCTGGACGAAGCGCTCGGCCGCATCCTCGCCGAGGAGCAGAGCGCCGGCTGAGCGCGCCCTGCGCCGGGCGGCCGGTCAGCGCTTGCGGCGCCGTCCCTTGCCGCCGCCACCGAAACCGCCGCCGAGTCCGCTACCGAAACCGCTGCCGGGACCGCCAATGCCGCGTGCGGGTGAAGCGGCAGCAGGCCCGTCCGGTGCCGGCCGGTCGGCCGAAACGACCAGCGCCGCGAGCGCGGTCGTCACCGGCACCGAGGCGACCAGCCCGATCGAGCCGACCAGTGTCCGTACGATCTCCTCCGCGACCAGCTCACTGTTGGCGACCGTACCCACGCTGCTCTGCGCGATGGAGAAGAGCAGCAGCAGGGGCAGGGCGGCGCCCGCGTACGCCAGGACGAGGGTGTTGACGACGGACGCGATGTGGTCGCGGCCGATGCGGATACCGGCTCGGTAGAGGGCGCGGGGGCCCATCGACGGGTCCGCCTGGTGGAGTTCCCAGACCGCCGACGTCTGGGTGACCGTCACGTCGTCGAGCACACCGAGCGAGCCGATGATGACGCCCGCGAGCAGCAGGCCGCTCATGTCGATGTCCGGGTAGAGGCCGTGGATGAGCCCAGTGTTGTCGTCCGTGTTGCCACTGAGATACGCCCAGCCGATGAAGAGCGAGCCGAGCAGCCCGATCAGCAGCAGTGAGATGAGCGTGCCGACTACGGCGACGGACGTACGGGCGGTCAGGCCGTGGCAGGCGTAGAGCGCGATCAGCATGATGGCGCTCGCCCCGACGACCGCGACGATCAGCGGATTCGAACCCTGGAGGATCGCGGGGAGGATGAACAGCGTCAGGATCGCGAAGGACACGGCGAGTGCGATCAGCGCCATCAGGCCCTTCATGCGGCCGACGACGATCACCGCGAGCGCGAAGATGCCGGCCAGCAGCGCCATCGGGATCCCGCGGTCCACGTCCGTCACCGAGTACTGGAGGTCGCGGGGCGCGTCGGGCGCGTACGCCACCACCACGCCCTGCCCCTCGTTCAGCTGTCTCGGCGCGTCCGGCTGGACGATCTCGGTGAAGGTACGGCCCTTGTCCTTGCCGGACGTGACCTCGACCGTCGCCCTCTCACAGGTGCCCTGCTGCGCCTGCTGGGCCTCGCGGCCGGACGGCGTGGACGTGTCGCCGGTCGGTGGCACCTGGGCGGCGTTCACGTCCTTGCAGTCGACCTGCTGAACCTGCGTCACCTTGCCCGACACGGTCTGCCGGTCGAAACCGACACCGGTGCGCTCGTGCTCGGGCGCGCCGCCGGGCCAGAGCACGACGAGGCCGATGAAAACGGCCGTGGCGAAGGGGATCAGCACCGCCGCGATGACCTTGCGCAGGTGCTTGGAGACGGGCGCGGCGGGCCCGTGACTGTGGGTGTGGCCGTGGATTTCGGGCGTTGGCTGTGGGGACGTCACCGACCGATCATCGCAAGAACGACGGGGGCCCTCTGTTCAGCGCGCCAGAAAGGACGCTAGCGTGGGGGCACCTTTGCACACGCGGGAGCTCGGAGCACCGGGCTGAGAGGGCGCTGACCTTCGTACGCAAATCCGTACGAAAGCCGCTGCGTCGACCGCCGAACCTGTTACCGGGTAATGCCGGCGTAGGGAGTAGGTCTCATGACCACAGCGGATGCACACACGCCTGCCACCAGCCAGGACGGCCGCAAGCCGGGCTGGCACAAGGGATACGTGACCGGGCCCGAGGGCTCGCGTTCGGATCTTCGCGTGCCGGTCCGGCAGGTGCACCTCACCAACGGGAAGGACGTGACGCTGTACGACACGTCCGGCCCGTACACCGACCCCACCATCGAGACGGACGTACGCCGCGGACTCGCGCCGCTGCGCGAGAACTGGATCATCGGCCGCGGCGACACCGAGGAGTACGCGGGCCGCCCGGTCCGTCCCGAGGACGACGGGATCAAGCACACCTCGCCGCGCGGGGGCCTTCGGAACCTCGACGCGGTCTTCCCGGGCCGTCCGCGCCAGCCCCGCCGGGGCCGCGACGGCCAGGCCGTCACGCAGCTCGCGTACGCCCGCCGCGGCGACATCACGCCCGAGATGGAGTACGTGGCGATCCGCGAGAACGTGGCGCCCGAGGTCGTACGGGAGGAGATCGCGGCGGGCCGGGCGGTCCTGCCGGCGAACGTCAACCACCCGGAGATCGAGCCGATGATCATCGGCAAGCGGTTCCTGGTGAAGGTCAACGCCAACATCGGCAACTCCGCCGTCACTTCCTCCATCGAGGAGGAGGTGGACAAGATGACGTGGGCCACCAAGTGGGGCGCCGACACGGTCATGGACCTGTCGACCGGCCGCAACATCCACACCACCCGCGAGTGGGTGCTGCGCAACTCCCCCGTCCCGATCGGCACCGTCCCGCTCTACCAGGCCCTCGAAAAGGTCGACGGCCGGGCGGAGGAGCTGACCTGGGAGATCTACAAGGACACGGTCATCGAGCAGGCCGAGCAGGGCGTCGACTACATGACGGTCCACGCCGGCGTGCGGCTGCCGTACGTCCCGCTGACCGCCCGTCGCAAGACCGGCATCGTCTCGCGCGGCGGCTCGATCATGGCCGCGTGGTGCCTCGCGCACCACAAGGAGTCGTTCCTGTACGAGAACTTCGAGGAGCTCTGCGACATCCTCGCGGCGTACGACGTGACGTACTCGCTCGGCGACGGCCTGCGGCCCGGTTCGATCGCGGACGCCAACGACGAGGCGCAGTTCGCCGAGTTGAAGACCCTCGGGGAACTCAACATGATCGCCAAGCGTCATAACGTACAGACGATGATCGAGGGTCCTGGTCACGTCCCGATGCACAAGATCAAGGAGAACATCGACCTCCAGCAGGAGATCTGCGAGGAGGCCCCCTTCTATACGCTCGGCCCGCTCACGACGGACGTGGCCCCGGCGTATGACCACATCACCTCCGGCATCGGGGCGGCGATGATCGCATGGTGGGGCACGGCCATGCTCTGCTACGTGACGCCCAAGGAGCACCTGGGTCTGCCCAACCGTGACGACGTGAAGACCGGCGTCATCACCTACAAGATCGCGGCCCATGCCGCGGATCTCGCCAAGGGGCACCCGGGAGCACAGGAGTGGGACGACGCGCTGTCGGACGCCCGCTTCGAGTTCCGCTGGGAGGACCAGTTCAACCTGGCCCTGGACCCGGACACGGCGCGGTCGTTCCACGACGAGACGCTGCCCGCCGAGCCGGCGAAGACCGCGCACTTCTGCTCCATGTGCGGTCCGAAGTTCTGCTCGATGAAGATCAGCCAGGACATTCGGCGTGAGCACGGCGGCACGCAGGACGAGATCGAGGCGGGCATGGCGGAGAAGTCCAAGGAGTTCGCCGCCGCCGGTAATCGGGTGTACCTCCCGATCGCCGACTGATCCGTCCGTCCCGCCCATATCGTCCATCTCCTCCGTCCCGTCCGTCCCTCGCCCCGGCCGCTGTCAGTGGGTGCCGCTACGTTGGCGGCAGAGCTGATGACAGGAGGCCCGGGGTGAGCGGGGCGGGGACAGTTGTGGAGATTGCCTACGGCGAGGGGTGGGACCTCGCGGCGCGTACGCTGCTGGGGCCGCTGGCCCCGGAGGCGGCGAGGGCCCGGGACGAGGCCGGGCTGCCGTACGTCGCGGTCTGCCGGGTACCGGGCGGGGACGGTCCTGCGGAGGTCCGCCTGGTTTCGTGGCGGGACCACTACGCGGGTGTGTGGGTGTACGACAAACAGGGCCGGCGTACGCAGCGCATCGAGCTGCGACTCCTCGACGGGGACCGGCTGTTCCGCCGGGAGACGGACAGCTGGCTCTACGCGGGCCCGGACATGCCGGAGTTCGACCGCGCGTGCCCCCGCGAGACGGTGTCGCTGCTTCCCGACGGGCGGGGGAGCAACTCGTGGCAGCCCAAGGGGGAAGAGGGCTCCATGCTCACCACTACGGCCGACGTTTCCGAGGAGCAGCGGTGGATGGACCGGCCGGCGTTCGGTGACTGGCCGCTGTTCTCCGCGCAGCGGCGCGGATTGACCGGGCCGGTCGTGTTCCACGACGCCGACGTGCCCGAGGGCGGTGCGGTCGGCCGCCCGGAGGACACGTGGCGCCCTCCCCGGCCGGCCGGTCCCGACCACCTGGAGGCACTGTTCCGGCCCGGTACGCGTATGTCCACCAGTCACTTCTCCGACATGACCGTCCTGGAACCGCGCCGCTGTGGAACACTGCGCGTCCCCAGCGGGGTGCTGGCCGTCGACTGTCCCTGTAACGACGGGAGGCCGAGGATAACGGTGGCTGTCCCGCCGGGTGCGTACGCACTCGAAGAGGCGCGGGTCAGCGTCGGTTACGACTGCGAGTGGACCGGCGGCTGGGTGACCCGTACGGACGCTACGGCGGTCCGGCTGCGGCTGAGCGACACCCCCGCCGCGTCCTGGGACATGGCTCTGGGAGAGGACGACGACATCCGGTTGCTCGGGGACGACGAGGCGTACGGCTTCGCAACGGACGCGGCGACCGGCTGCTTCGCCGACGCCGCGGCCTGGGAGCCCTTGCGGGGGCTCTTCGAGCGGGCCCTGATCCACGACGACCCGCACGCCGGCGAGCACCTCTCGGACTCCATGTACATACTGCGGACCACCGACCAGGCCACGGCGGCCGATCTCGTCGCCTTCGCGACGTGCGGGGACCGCACGTATCCCGTCTGGGTGGGGCGATCGGAGGCCGGGGAGATCGTCTGCGTGGACGTGGTGCTGGACTACCTGCCCGACCTCAAGGTGCACTGACCGGCCGGATCGCCACCGGCGCCGGCCCGCGCGGTAACGGAACAGGCAACAACCGCCCACCACTTGATCATTCATGTCTACGCTCCCCACCATGGGCGGAATCGACGTGGCCAATGGAGTGGTGGGCGCCGTGCTGGGCATGGTGTTCGCCACGCTGTTTCAACAGCCCTTGCAGGACGCCTGGTTCAGGATCCGCAGGCGCTCGGCGAGCGCGGTGCGCAGCATGCGCTCCCGTGGGGAGCCCAGCCGCGCCTGGACCACGTTCGCACTGGGGCCGCTCCACACCTCCGCCTTGATCGTGGAGGGTGACGGTGAGTCCACGATCACCAGCGAGGCCATACACATTCAGGTCCTGGACGACGAAATAGCCCTGCCCGCGGAGATGGCCGGCTGGCGTGAGGAGATCGCGGCCGAGAGCGATCGGCTCCAGGCCGAGGGCCGGACGCCCGTGTGGAACGGTCCGCGTTACGCCGTCGAGTCGTTCGGTATCTCCCGGTCCGCTCTCGACGAGCATCCGGAGGTCCACCTGCGGCTGCGGCCCACCGACTACTACACGTTTCTGGCGGCCCAGCAGCTCGACCGCCGGCTGACCGGCGGCGGCACGCCCCGCTCCCGCTACCTCGACCCCGACCGCCCCCTGGAAGCACCTGCCTTTCTCCAGTGCAGCTTCGGCGTCAACGTCGCCGTCGTGACCGCCGACGACATGCTGGTCGTCAGCCAACGCAGCGAACGGGTGCGGATGGCGCCGGGGGTGTGGAACTCCTCGGTCAACGAGGGGCTGTCCCGGCACATCGACTCCTCGGGCCGCAACGCACCGGACCTGTACGCCGTCGCCCGGCGTGGTATGCGGGAGGAACTCTCCCTGGAGCCGTCCGAGCACTCGCTCGCTCTGCTCGCCTTCGTGCTGGACGTCGACAGGCGCCACTGGAGCGCCCACTTCTACGCACGGCTCAAGACCTTGACCCGCGAGGGCGTCCAGGCACGCATGAGCCGGGGCGTCGCCGACCGGTGGGAACACCAGACGACGGAATTCGTCCCCTTCCGCCCGGCGGACGTGACCAGGTATCTGCTGCGTGCGGACCGGATACACCGGTGGGCTCCGGCGGCTCCGGCGCTGTTCCACCTGGCGCTGGTGCACGTCCACGGTCGCGCGTCGGTGGAACGCGCGGAGGCGCAGACCGTCCGGCGGCTCCAGTAGTTACTCGGGTTTGTGGTCGGGGCCACCGAAGTCGGGGCTGGAGAAGTCCGGGCTGGAGAAGCTCGGGCGCGGCCCCGGTGTGGTGCCGCCGTCCGGGCCGGGGCTGCTGTAGTCCGGTCGCGAGTACCCCAGGTCGGGCATACGGCCGGCGGGCCGGCGCGGCGCCGGGGCGGCCGGACCCGTACCCGGTTCGGCCAGGGCGGCCCGCAGGAAAGGTACGACGCCCCGCTCCAGCAGGGCGTGGCGCCACGCCTCGCCGGCCCGCTCCACCTCTGGGTTCCGCTCACGCTCACCTCCCCGCCCGTCGCGGCACGCCGTCGAACCGTTGCGCAGGGCCGTCAGGAGCAGGCCGACGGCGGCGGCCAGGAAGCCCGCCGCCGCGAGCGCCGCGAAGATCCAGCCCGCCGTCAGCAGCGTCCGGGCGAAGGCCGGTTCGGGCGTGAGCATGGTGAGGAGGTATCCGACGATCAGGAAGATCACCGAGGCGGTGCCCGCCAGCACGGGGGCCAGAACGGCGACGACGGCGGCCGCGCCCGCGCCCGTCGTCTCCGTCGTGGCGTCGCCCATGGCGAGGACGGAACCGGTGCCGTCGGCCGCCGCGGGAGGCGTGCGCATTTCCTCGCGGACCTTTACGTAATGGTCGTATTCGGTGGCCGCCGCCGCGGCGATGAGCGCACTGGCGTTCATTGCCATGGTGCGCAACTGGGTCGAGTTCAGCCGTTGCCCGATGGCGGACAGTTCCGGGCGGTGGTGAGCGGTGCGCAGTGCCTCGTCGAGAACGCGTTCGAATTCCGGGCGGTCCTCGGCCAGCAGGTGCGGAGCGCTGCTGTTCATGTGCATCCCCCGATGCTCCGTAGGGCCGGAATACCCGCCATGGGCGGGTAATTGGGCGGAAACGGAGGAGAGCCTGCTACGGATAAGCCGATGGTAGAGCGCCTACGGCACGGGGTGACAGGGGGTTTCCGGAAATAGGCCCAGTGATAAGTGCGGCATGTATATGGCCGCGCCTGCCCCCGCGAAGTTCAGTTATGCAGGGGGAGTTGGACCACCAGCAGCTTTCCGGCCATGGTCACGCCGCCGTCCATGGCGATGGCGAGCCCGTCGGCGTACACGTGAGGCCCCTCCACGACCGGCCCGGAATTCTCGTCGTCGTCGTCCGCGCTCTCATTGCCCACCTCGCCCAGCAGGTAGGGGATGGGGCTGTGACCATGGACGATGCGTTCGCCGCCGTACGCGTCGAGGAGCTCGCGCACGGCCTGGGCGCCGCCCTCGTCACGGAAGGCGAAGCGCTTGGTGAGCTTGCGGAAGACGTCCCAGCACTCGTCGGCGTCGTTGCGCGTGAGAATGGCGTGGACTGTGTCGTTCACGTCCTCGATGGTGCTGCCGTAGTCGAGATAGGCGGTTGTGTCGGAGTGCGTCAGCAGATGCGCGTCTTCCAGTGCGATCGCGTCGAGGCGGGACATCCACTGCAGGTGTACGTCCTGAAGCCGGTCCATGTCGGCCTTCTGGCCGCCGTTGAGCAGCCAGGCGGCCTGGAACGTGGCGGTGCCAGCTCCTGAGTTGACCGGGGTGTCGCCGAACCGCTTGGCGCCGATCAGCAGCAGCTCGTGGTTGCCCATGAGGGCTTTGCAGTAGCCGCCGGCGGCCGCGGCCTCGGCGGACAGCCGCATCACCAGGTCGATGACGCCGATCCCGTCGGGCCCGCGGTCCGTGAAGTCGCCGAGGAACCAGAGCCGGGCGTTGCCGGCCGCCCAGCGGCCCTCGGCGTCGATGAGGCCCTGCTCGGCGAGGGCGGCGTACAACTCGTCCAGGTAGCCGTGCACATCGCCGACGACGAAGAGCGGGCCGAGGCCCTCACCGGCGGCGGGCCGCGGCTCGGGGCCGGGCTGCACCGACACCTGGAGCGTGTCGCCGGGGCCGCCGCGGCTGATCACCGGGAGGTCGCGCTGGGTGGGTGTGTACCCCTCCGGCTCCTCGTCGACGGCGTAGGGGCCGCCGTAGGTGCTCCCGTAGGCGTCCGTGTGCGCGGGATTGGGGGCCTGTGCGTACGGCGGTACGCGGAAGTCCCGCAATGTAGCCGTCCGCACTGCGGGTCCCTGACCGGCCCCCTGAGTCATCGACCCCTCCACCACCGTCGCGCGCCGCCGTACACCTTTGGGTCCCACCTGGTCGTGGTTGGTCCGCGGTGTCGTGCGCCCATCATAGGAATGAGGCTCGTGCTCTGTGACGCACCAGGGGTGGTGAATCCGGATGCGCACCTGGTTTGGCGGTTGTTTCGTCCCAATTGGGGAGGTCAGTCCCCGGAAGGTGAGCGCGGCGGACTCACCGTGGTGCGTGGCGGCCGGCGCTGCGAGGACGTCCGGACGATGAGTTCGGTCGGTATGACCTGTTCGACGGGGCGGTCGGTGTTGATGCCCTCGATGGCGTCGATGAGGAGCTGGACCACGGCTGTGCCGATGCGGCGCGGCTTCAGCGAGAGCGTGGTGATGGGCGGGTCGGTGGCGGCGTACACGGTGGACTCGCTGCAGCAGACGAGCAGCAGGTCCTCGGGTACGCGCAGTCCGTAGCGGCGGGCGGCGGCGAGCAGGTCGGTGCCGTTGGGGTCGAAGAGCCCGTACACGGCGTCGGGCCGGTCCGGGCGGGCGAGCAGCCGGTCGGCGGCGACGGCGCCCGCGCAGGGGTCGTGCGCGGGGTAGGACTCGTAGACCGGGTCCTGGCCGACGCGCTCGCACCAGCGCAGGTACGCGTCGGTGGACAGGCGGGTGTAGGTGTCGGTGGTGTTGCCGGTGAGCAGTCCGATGCGTCGGGCTCCGGCTTCGGCGAGATGGTCGAGCAGGTCGAGGACGGCTGCTTCGTGGTCGTTGTCGACCCAGGCGGTCACGGGCAGGGTGCCGGCGGGCCGGCCGTCGGAGACGACGGGAAGGCCCTGGCGTACGAGTTCGGTGACGACCGCGTCGTGGTCGGAGGGGTCGATGACGACGGTGCCGTCGAGGGCGACGTTCGACCAGACGTCGTGCCGGGAGGTGGCGGGGAGGATGACGAGGGCGTACCCGCGGGCGAGCGCGGCCGAGGTCGCGGCTCTCGCCATCTCGGCGAAGTACGCGAATTCGGTGAAGGTGAAAGGTTCATCCCCGTACGTGGTCACGGTCAGGCCGATGAGGCCCGACTTGCCGGTACGGAGGGTTCTGGCCGCCGCGGAGGGGCGGTAGCCCAGTCTCTCGGCGACCTCGCGAACATGGCTGCGGGTGGCGTCCGGGAGCCGGCCCTTGCCGTTGAGCGCGTCGGAGACCGTCGTGATGGAGACGCCGGCTGCGGCGGCTACGTCCCGAATGCCCGCTCGTCCTTGCCGGGTGTTCCGCCGGGGGGGTTCCGTCCGGCTCACCTGATGCTTCCCTGCTGCTGTCATGGCGAGCTGATATTAGAGCTCGGGCGTGTGGTTAGGGCGGATGCATATGCAGTCGTTGACAGGCACGTTTCTGCAAGGCGTTATCCCCTAATTGCCTGTGATTAAAAGGCAGTTGGGAAAGTCGGCCGGTGAGTCACGCTTGTCGACCGGCACGGTCCTGCCAAGTGGCCCAGGTTTCGGAGAGGTCTCAACTCACCTTCACGGGGGATGCGCGCCACGGAGTGAGCCACCGGCGCACACTACGGCGGGGAGCGCTCCCCCCATTCCGTACGCCTGGCTGTTCGCAGGGGAGCCCAATCCTCATAAGGTGAGCAGCATTGGTGGTACGTACGGTCGAGGAGGACCCAGAGTGAGCGAGACGAGCCCCAAGCTGCGTGCGGTGCTGGACGGCATTCCCACCTACAAGCCGGGGAAGCCCGCTGCCGCCGGGGGACCGGTGGCGTACAAGCTGTCCTCCAACGAAAACCCGTATCCGCCGCTGCCCGGCGTGCTGGAGGGCGTGATCGCCGCCGCCGGGAACTTCAACCGATACCCGGACATGGCCTGCACCGGTCTGATGAACGAGCTCGCGAACCGGTTCGGGGTTCCCGTCTCCCACATCGCCACCGGCACGGGTTCCGTCGGGGTGGCGCAGTCGCTGCTCCAGGCGACCTCGGGCCCCGGTGACGAGGTGATCTACGCCTGGCGGTCCTTCGAGGCGTACCCGATCATCACGCGGATCAGTGGCGCTACGGCGGTGGAGGTGCCGCTGACCTCCGGTGACGTGCACGATCTGGACGCGATGGCCGACGCGATCACCGAGCGGACCCGGCTGATCTTCGTCTGCAACCCCAACAATCCGACCGGCACGGCCGTGCGCAGGGCCGAGCTGGAGCGCTTCCTGGACCGGGTGCCCTCGGATGTGCTGGTGGTGCTGGACGAGGCGTACCGGGAGTTCGTCCGGGACGAAGAGGTGCCGGACGGGATCGAGCTCTACCGCAGCCGGCCGAATGTGGCGGTGCTGCGTACCTTCTCCAAGGCGTACGGGCTGGCCGGCCTGCGGGTCGGTTTCGCCGTGGCGCACGAGCCGGTGGCGGCAGCGCTGCGCAAGACGGCGGTGCCCTTTGGTGTGAGCCAGCTGGCGCAGGACGCGGCGGTGGCCTCGCTGCGGGCCGAGGACGAGCTGCTCGGCCGGGTCGGCTCGCTGGTCTGCGAGCGCAAGCGGGTGTACGAGGCGCTGGTCAAGCAGGGCTGGACCGTCCCCGACACGCAGGCGAACTTCGTCTGGATGCGGCTCGGGGAGCGTACGGCCGCCTTCGCGGCGGCCTGCGAGAAGGCCGGCGTCATGGTCAGGCCCTTCCCGGGGGAGGGCCTGCGGGTCACCATCGGGGAGGACGAGGCCAACGACATCTTCCTGCACACCGCCGAGGCTTTCCGTAAGGAGCTCTAGGTCACACCGGGGACTCCTCTGAGGCAGCCCGGCCTTGCTTCTGAGGGTCGAAGCCCCTATATCCCTTGCTTTCCTGTGCCCCCGTGCGCCTTTTCGGCGCTCTTCGGGGGCACAGTTGTACCCCCCGGCCGTCGGACGGGAAACGGGTGTGCGCCATACTGGAGCTTGTGAATGTGAACGCGTTCACAAGGTCCCATGCGTTCCAGGCGAAACGAAGGAGATGACGACGTGGACCTGGCTCTGGCGCCGGAGACTCTCGCTCGATGGCAATTCGGCATCACCACCGTCTATCACTTCCTCTTCGTCCCCCTGACGATCTCGCTCGCCGCGCTCACCGCAGGCCTGGAGACCGCCTGGGTGCGTACGCAGAACGAGAAGTACCTCAGGGCCACGAAGTTCTGGGGCAAGCTCTTCCTGATCAACATCGCGATGGGTGTCGTCACCGGCATCGTCCAGGAGTTCCAGTTCGGCATGAACTGGTCCGACTACTCGCGCTTCGTCGGAGATGTCTTCGGGGCGCCGCTGGCCTTCGAAGCCCTGATCGCCTTCTTCTTCGAATCCACCTTCATCGGGCTGTGGATCTTCGGCTGGGACAAGCTGCCGAAGAAGATCCACCTGGCCTGTATATGGATGGTCTCGATCGGCACGGTCCTCTCCGCGTACTTCATCCTGGCGGCCAACTCCTGGATGCAGCACCCGGTCGGCTACCGCATCAACGAGGAGCGCGGCCGGGCCGAGCTCACCGACTTCTGGCGCGTCCTCACCCAGGACACCGCGCTCACCCAGTTCTTCCACACCATCACGGCCGCGTTCCTCGTCGGCGGCGCGTTCATGGTCGGCATCGCCGCCTTCCATTTGGCGCGCAAGAAGCACATACCGGTGATGCGGACCTCGCTGCGGCTCGGACTGATCACCGTCGTGATCGCCGGAATGCTCACCGCCGTCAGCGGCGACCTGCTCGGCAAGGTCATGTTCAAGCAGCAGCCGATGAAGATGGCCGCCGCCGAGGCGCTGTGGGACGGCGAGGCGCCGGCCCCGTTCTCGGTCTTCGCGTACGGAGACGTCGACGCCGGCCACAACAAGGTCGCCATCGAGATCCCCGGACTGCTGTCCTTCCTCGCCAACGGCGACTTCTCCTCGAACGTCCCCGGCATCAACGACGTCAACAAGGCCGAGCAGGAGAAGTTCGGGCCCGGCGACTACCGGCCCAACATCCCCGTCGCGTACTGGGGCTTCCGCTGGATGATCGGGTTCGGCATGGCGTCCTTCACGCTCGGGCTGCTCGGGCTGTGGCTGACGCGCAAGAAGTTCATGCTGCCGGCGGCGCTGCGGACCGGCGACGACGAAGTGCCGAATCTGGTGCTCTTCAGGAAGAAGGCGCTCAGCGCGAAGCACTCGCGGTGGTACTGGATCCTCGCGCTGTGGACCATGGGCTTCCCGCTGATCGCCAGCTCGTGGGGCTGGATCTTCACCGAGATGGGCCGTCAGCCCTGGGTCGTGTACGGCGTACTGCGCACCAGCGACGCGGTCTCCCCCGGTGCCTCGCAGGGCGAGGTCATCGCCTCGATGACCGTCTTCACGCTCCTCTACGCGATCCTCGCCGTGATCGAGGTCAAACTCCTCCTGAAGTACGTCAAGGCCGGACCGCCCGAACTCACGGAGGCCGACCTCAACCCACCCACCAAGATCGGCGGCGACCACACGGACGCCGACCGGCCGATGGCCTTCTCGTACTGAGGACTGAGGAGCTGAGGTATGGAACTCCACGACGTCTGGTTCGTACTCATCGCCGTACTGTGGACCGGCTACTTCTTCCTGGAGGGCTTCGACTTCGGTATCGGGGTCCTGACGAAGCTGCTCGCCCGTGACCGCAAGGAGAAGCGGGTTCTCATCAACACCATCGGACCCGTCTGGGACGGCAACGAGGTGTGGCTGCTGAGCGCGGGCGGTGCGACCTTCGCCGCCTTCCCCGAGTGGTACGCCACGCTCTTCTCCGGGTTCTACCTGCCGCTGCTGCTGATCCTGCTCTGCCTGATCGTGCGCGGAGTCGCGTTCGAGTACCGGGTCAAGCGGACCGGGGAGCGCTGGCAGGCCAACTGGGAGCACGCGATCTTCTGGACCTCGCTGCTGCCCGCGTTCCTGTGGGGCGTGGCCTTCGGCAACATCGTGCGCGGCGTGAAGATCGACGCGGACATGGAGTACGTCGGCACCCTGGGCGACCTGCTCAACCCGTACGCGCTGCTGGGCGGACTCCTCACCCTGACGCTCTTCACCTTCCACGGTGCGGTCTTCGCGGGGCTCAAGACGCTGGGCGGGATCCGGGAGCGGGCACGGAAGCTGGCGCTCAAGCTCGGGGTCGTCAGCGGGGTGCTGGCCGTTGCCTTCCTGGGCTGGACGCAGCTCGACAACGGTGACGCGGCGAGCTTCGTCGCGATGGCTGTGGCGGTGCTGGCGCTCGTCGCGGCGATCGGGTTCACGGCTGCCGGGCGTGAGGGGTGGGCGTTCGGGCTGTCGGGGGTGACCATCGTGGCCGCGGTCGCGATGCTCTTCCTGACGCTGTTCCCGAACGTCATGCCGTCCTCGCTGAACGAGGCGTGGAGCCTTACGGTCACCAACGCGTCCTCCACGCCGTACACCCTGGAGATCATGACCTGGTGCGCCGGGATCGCGATGCCGGTGGTGTTGCTGTACCAGGGCTGGACGTACTGGGTGTTCCGCAAGCGGATCGGCACGCAGCACATCGCCGATGCGCACTAGTGGGGGATGTTTCACGTGAAACCGATCGACCCGCGTCTGCTCCGGTACGCCCGCGCCACCCGCCTCTTCCTGGGGGCGGTGGTGGTCCTCGGCCTGGCCGGAGCGGGCCTGGTCGTCGCCCAGGCCATGCTCATCGCCGAGGTGGTGGTGGGGGCGTTCCAGCGCGGCCTGGACGGTACGGAGCTGCGTACGCCGCTGCTGCTTCTGGCGGTGGTAGCGCTGGGGCGCGCCCTGGTGGCGTGGCTTACGGAACTCGCCGCGCACCGGGCGAGCGCGGCGGTCAAGTCGGAGCTGCGGGGGCGGCTGCTTGAGCGGGCCGTCACGCTGGGGCCCGGGTGGCTGAGCCAGCAACGGGTGGGGTCGTTGGTGGCACTGGCTACGCGGGGCGTCGACGCGCTGGACGACTACTTCTCGCGGTACTTGCCGCAGCTCGGGCTCGCGGTCGTCGTACCGGTGGCGGTGCTCGCCCGGATCGTGACCGAGGACTGGGTCTCGGCGGCGGTGATCGTGGGGACGCTGCCGCTCATCCCGCTCTTCATGATCCTCATCGGGTGGGCCACCCAGGCGCGCATGGACCGGCAGTGGCGGCTGCTGTCGCGGCTGTCCGGGCACTTCCTGGATGTCGTGGCCGGGCTGCCGACGCTCAAGGTGTTCGGGCGGGCGAAGGCACAGGCGGAGTCGATCCGTTCGATCACGGCCGAGTACCGGCAGGCGACCATGCGCACGCTGCGTATCGCGTTCCTGTCGTCGTTCGCCCTGGAGCTGCTGGCGACGCTGTCGGTGGCGCTGGTCGCGGTGGGCATCGGCATGCGGCTGGTGCACGGAGACCTGGATCTGTACACGGGGCTGGTCATTCTCGTGCTGGCGCCCGAGGCGTATCTGCCGCTGCGCCAGGTCGGGGCGCAGTACCACGCGGCGGCGGAGGGGCTGGCCGCGGCGGAGGAGATCTTCGAGGTACTGGAGACCGAGCCGCGGGGGCCGGTGGGTGGCGGGGACGCGCCTTCCTCCGGGCCGCTGCGGGTGGAAGGGGTGACGGTCCGGCACGCCGGGCGGACCGAGGCGTCGCTGGACTCGGCGTCACTGGTGGTGCGTCAAGGCGAGACGGTCGCGGTCGTCGGACCGAGCGGGGTCGGCAAGAGCACGCTGCTGAACGTCCTGCTCGGCTTCGCCCCGGTGGACGAGGGACGGGTGGTCGTCGGAGACGGGCCGGGCGCCGTGGACCTCGCGACCGTGTCGATGGAGCGGTGGCGGGAGCGGATCGCGTGGGTCCCGCAGCGGCCGCATCTGTTCGCGGGAACGGTCGCCGAGAACGTACGGCTGGCGAGGCCGGACGCGGATGACGCGGCGGTGGTCGCGGCTTTGCGGGACGCCGGGGCGTACGACTTCGTGGCGGCGCTCCCCCAGGGCGTCGAGACGCGGCTCGGGGAGGACGGCGCGGGGCTGTCGGCCGGGCAGCGGCAACGGCTCGCCCTCGCGCGGGCGTTCCTCGCCGACCGGCCGCTGCTGCTGCTGGACGAGCCGACGGCGAACCTGGACGGGGAGACGGAAGCGGGGATCGTCGACGCGGTACGGCGGCTGGCGACGGGGCGCAGCGTGGTGCTGGTGGTGCACCGGCCGGCGCTGCTGGCTGTGGCGGACCGGGTGGTGGAGCTGGGGCGTCCCTTCGGGGCGGGCGGTGGGGGCGCGGGTGCGGGTGCGGATGCGGCCGTCGGGCGCCCCTTCGGGGCGGGCGGGTTGCCCACCCGCCCACCCGTTGAAGGGGGACGGGTTGTTGGGGGTGCCGGGGACCTGGCGGGGCGGGGTGCGGGTACCGGTGTGGGTGCGGACGTGCGCCCCTTCGTGGCGGAGGGGTCTCCCACGCGCCCGCCCGTCGGAGGGGAGCGAGTTGGTGGGCGTGGGGTGCTGGGGCGGGTTCGGGAGGCTGCCGGGGAGTTGCGCGGGCGGTTGGGGCTCGCGCTGGGGCTCGGGAGTCTTGCGCTCGGGTCGGCCGTGGGGCTCATGGCCGTCTCTGGGTGGCTCATCTCGCGTGCCTCCGAGCAGCCCCCGGTGCTCTATCTGATGGTCGCCGTCACCGCTACCCGTGCCTTCGGCATCGGGCGCGCCGTCTTCCGGTACGCCGAGCGCCTCGTCGCCCACGACGCCGTACTGCGGATGCTCGCCGAAATGCGCGTCGCCGTGTACCGGCGCCTGGAGCGGATCGCACCCGCCGGGCTGCGCGAGACCCGGCGCGGTGACCTGCTGTCCCGGCTCGTCGCCGATGTGGACGCGTTGCAGGACTACTGGCTGCGGTGGCTGCTGCCCGTCGGCAGCGCCGTTCTCGTAGGTGCGGGCTCCGTCGGGTTCACCGCCTGGCTGCTGCCCGAGGCCGGTGCGGTACTGGCCGCCGGGCTCCTCGTCGCCGGGGTGGGCGTGCCGTGGCTGAGCGGGGCCTGTGCCCGGCGGGCCGAGCGGCAACTGGCGCCCGCGCGCGGGGTGCTGGCGACGCGGGTCGCCGATCTGCTCGGCGGTACGGCCGAGCTGACCGTCGCCGGCGCGCTCAAGCGACGTATGGCAGGGGTCCGGGAAGCCGACGGGGTGCTGACGCGGATCGCTTCGCGAGGCGCGACCGCCACCGCCCTCGGCGGCGGGCTCTCCTCGCTGGCCTGCGGGCTGACCGTGGTGTTCGCCGCGCTCGCCGGAGTGCAGGCCGTGCACGACGGGCGGCTGTCGGGGGTGACGCTCGCCGTGGTCGTACTGACCCCGCTTGCCGCCTTCGAAGCCGTCACCGGACTTCCGCTCGCCGTGCAGTACCGCCAGCGCGTCAAGTGCAGCGCGGAGCGCGTGTACGAGGTGCTGGACGTGCCCGTGCCGGTGCGTGAGCCGCAGACGCCCGCCGCCCGGCCCGCCTCGCCCTTCCCGCTGGAGATGCGGGGGATTGGCGCCCGCTACGCCGGGCAGGATCGGGACGCGCTGGCCGGCCTCGACCTGACGCTGGAGGCCGGCCGGCGCATCGCCGTGGTCGGCCCCTCCGGTGCCGGGAAGACGACGCTCGCCCAGGTGCTGCTGCGCTTCCTGGACGCGCGGGCTGGGACGTACACGCTCGGCGGAACGGACGCCGCGGAACTCGACGGCGACGACGTGCGAAGGCTCGTCGGCCTGTGCGCGCAGGACGCGCACCTGTTCGACAGCTCGGTACGGGAGAACCTCAGGCTGGCCAGGACCGACGCGTCCGAGACGGAACTCAGGGACGCCCTCGCCGCCGCCAGGCTGCTGACCTGGGTGGACGGTCTGCCCGACGGACTCGACACGATGGTCGGCGAACACGGCGCCCGCCTCTCCGGCGGCCAGCGCCAGCGCCTCGCACTGGCCCGCGCACTCCTCGCCGATTTCCCGGTCCTCGTACTCGACGAGCCCGCCGAGCACCTCGACCTGGCGACGGCGGACGCACTGACGGCCGACCTCCTGAAGGCCACGGAGGGCCGTACGACGCTGATCATCACGCACCGGCTCCAGGGCCTGGAGGCCGTGGACGAGGTGATCGTGCTGGACGACGGCCGCGCCGTACAGCGCGGCCCGTACAGGCAGCTGGTGGAGGCCGAGGGGCCGCTGCGGCGGATGCTGGAGCGGGAGCTGGCGGCCGAACCGCTCGCAGCACGCGGAGTGGGAGAAGAAGCCCGACTTTCGCCCTGAAATATGACTTATTAGGCTCTAGGCATGCCAGTGGAGGACGTGCCGGACCGGAGCGACCACCTCGAAGCCGCCACGCAGGCCGCCCGCAGCCTGCAGGGCCTCTCCACCGAACTCACCGCGCGCGTCCCCCAGCTGCTGGAGGCCATGCGGTCCGTCGGTACGGGCCTTGAGCTGCACTCCACCCTCGACCGGATCTGCGAGACCGCCGCCGAGCTCGCCGGCGCCAGGTACGCGGCGCTCGGCGTCGTCGACGAAGAGCGCGACGGCCTCGCCGACTTCGTGACGTACGGCATGAGCGAGGAGCAGGTCGCCCGGATCGGGCGGCTGCCCGACGGCCACCACGGGCTGCTGGGAGCCCTGGTCCAGGACCCCGAGCCGGTACTCCTCGGTGATCTGACCACCGACCCGCGCTTCGCCGGATTCCCCGCGCACCACCCCACGATGGGGACCTTCCTGGGCGTTCCCGTCCGCGTAGAGGGCGAGATCTTCGGGAATCTCTACCTCGCGGAGAAGCACGGCGGGGCCGAGTTCGACGACTACGACCTGCAGATGGTCCGGGTGCTCGCCACGGAGGCCGGGATCGCCATCGGCAACGCCCGGCTGTACGAGGCGGCGCGCCGGCGCGAGCGCTGGATCGACGGGTCCGTCGCCGTCACCACCGCGCTCCTGTCCGGCACAGACGCCGACGAGGCGCTCACCGTCGTCGCGGAACAGGCCCGCCGCCTCGCCGACTCGGCCGCCGGAATAGTGCTCCTGCCCGCCGAGGGGGGCGGCCTGGAGATCGTCGCTGTCTCGGCCGACGATCCGTCCGAGTCGCTCGGTGTGGTCATCCCGCCCCACAGCCCGGCCGTGGCCCGGCTCCTCGCCGGCAAGGCGGTGTTCATCGGCGACTCGGCGAGCGACCCGCGCCTGATCACGAGACTGGCCAAGCGGTACGGGCCCAGCATGCTGCTGCCGCTGCACAGCGGCGGCCGGGTGCTCGGCTCCCTCGCCACACCCCGCGCGCGGGGCGCGAAGCCGTTCACGGAGGCGGAGCGGACACTGGCCGCGCAGTTCGCGTCGCAGGCCGCGCTCGCGCTGATGATGGCGGAGACGCAGCGGGACCGGGAGCGGCTCGCGGTGTACGAGGACCGCGACCGGATCGCCCGCGATCTGCACGACCTGGTCATCCAACGGCTGTTCGCGACCGGGCTGATGCTGGAGAGCGCGCAGCGCAGGTCCGTCGTGCCCGAGGTGCGGACGGGAGTGGGCAGGGCGGTGGATGAGCTGGACGTGACGATCCAGGAGATCCGTACGGCGATCTTCGCGCTCCAGCAGGGCCCGGCCGAGGCGCCTTCGGGACTGCGTACACGTGTACTGCGGGAGATCAACATGGCGGCCGTGCCCCTGGGCTTCAAGCCCGCACACCACTTCGTCGGCCCCGTCGACTCGCTGGTCGGCGAGCTCACCGGCAAGAACCTCATCGCGGCGCTGCGCGAGGCGCTGTCCAACGCCTTCCGGCACGCGCGGGCTTCCCGTATCGAAGTCGTCGTGGACGCCACCGCCGAACTGGCGGACGGGAGCCGCGGGGTGCGGCTTTCGGTCGCGGACGACGGGGTCGGCATCCCGCAGGGCGGCCGGCGCAGCGGGCTGCGCAACCTCAAGCGGCGGGCCGAGTCGCTGGGCGGTACGAGCCGGTGCGGGCCGGGGCTCGGTGAGGACGGCGGGGGCACGACGGTGGTGTGGGAGGCGCCGCTGTAGGGGCCGCTGCGGGATCCCTGCGGGAGCCGCTGCGCGATCCGCTGAGGGAGCCCCTGCGCGGTTCCTTGCGTGATCTTCTGCGGGAGCCGCTGCGGGATCCTCTGCGGGAGCGGCTGCGCGATTCCCCTGCGCGTTCTTCTGCGGGAGCCGCCGCGCGATGCCGCTGCGGGCGGGTCCTCGGGTACCGCTGGAGGCCCCAGGGTAGGCCGGATGGCGGGACGACACCCCGGTGGCGTGACCTTGGTGCACGCGATCGGGGGGTGGCCAAGACACCATCCGTGGATGCACCTCGGACCCTGCCAACGGCTGCTCGTGCCGGTGCTGTGCGTGCTCCTGTGCCTTCCCGCGCCTGCCGCCGCAGCCGTACTCGCCGCTCCCGCGCCCGCAGTCGCCCACTCCGCCGCGTCGGCCGCTCCCGCCGGTGACGCCTCCTCCGACGGACCCGTCATCGGCGCTGAGGTTGCGCGGCTGTACGAACAGGCCGCCCGCGCCTCCGCGACGTACGAGCAGGGCAGGCGCGAGGCGAAGGAGCAGCGGGCGAAGGCGCTGCGCCTGGAGCGGCTGCTCGCGCGCGAGCGCAAGGAGATCCAGCGGCTGCGCGGGGACGTCGGCAGGGTCGCGCGCGCCCAGTACCGCGCCGGCGGCGGCGGGATCGCGTACACGGCGAAGCTGCTGCTCGCGGACGACCCGCAGGAGCTGATGGACGGTCACCGCCTCGCCCGGCAGGCCGAGCTGGCCGTGTCCCGGATGCTGGACCGGGCCAGGCGCGCCGAGCACAGGCTCGCCGAGGGCGAGCGGCTGGCGAGCGCCACCTGGCTCGACCTCGACGCCCGTACGGACCAGCTCGCGTCGGTCAAGCGGGCCATCACGGCGAAGCTCGAAGACGCCCGGTGGAAGCTGCAGGGCGAGGCGGACCGCAGTGTCGCGGCGGGGCGCTGCGCCGGCGCCGTACGCCTGGGCGAGCGGGGACCGCGCACTTCGCGCGCGTGGGTGACGCCTGTCGAGGAGTACGAGTTGTCCGCCGGGTTCGGCGGTGAAGGCGCCCGCTGGAGGAACCGGCACACCGGGCAGGACTTCGCCGTGGACATCGGCACACCGGTGCGGGCCATCGGCAAGGGCCGTGTCGCCTCGGTCTCCTGCGGCGGCGGTTTCGGGATCGAGGTGGTGATCGGACACCCGGACGGCTACTACTCGCAGTACGCGCACCTGGCCGGAGTCATGGTCGACCAGGGGGAGCGGGTGCGTACCGGCCAGTGGATCGGGCAGGCCGGCACCACCGGCAACTCCTCGGGGCCGCACCTGCATTTCGAGGTACGGCTCACTCCCCACCTGGGGTCGGGGATCGATCCGGCGCCTTGGATGCGCGAGCGCGGGGCGGGATTCTGAGGGCCCCGCCCCGCTGTGCGCGGCTATCGGGCCTCGCGTGGCTACAGGGCGGCCAGGATCCGCTCGATGACCACTGCGACGCCGTCGTCATTGTTCGCGACCGTACGGCCGGACGCCGCTGCCACCACGTCCGGGTGCGCGTTGCCCATGGCGTACGACGTGCCCGCCCAGGCCAGCATCTCCACGTCGTTCGGCATGTCCCCGAAGGCCACCACCTCGGCGGGCGAGATGCCGCGCTCCGCACAGCACTGCGCCAGGGTGCTGGCCTTGGAGACGCCGTAACCGCTGATCTCCAGCAGGGCGGTCGGGCTGGACCGGGTGACGGACGCACGCTTGTCCGTGGTCGCGCGGGCCAGGGTGAGGAAGTCGTCGGGGGACAGCTCGGCGTGGTGGGCGAGCAGCTTGACGACCGGGGCCCCGGAGCCGGGGGTGCCCTCCGCGAGGAGCTTTTCGGCGGTGGCCACGGTCGCGCCCGGGTCGAGGTGGAAGGGCGGGTACCCGGGCTCGTAGTGGATGCCTGTGGCGAGCTCGACCGCGAAGGAGGTGCCGGGGGCGGCGGCGCGCAGCGCGAGTACGACGGCGAGCGCGTCCTCGCGGGCCAGCGGGCGGACCTGGATCAGCTTCCCGCCCGCGTGCAGGTCGACGACGGCGGCGCCGTTGGCGCAGATCGCCAGGCCATGGCCGTGGACGTGGTCGCTGACGACGTCCATCCAGCGGGCCGGGCGGCCGGTGACGAAGAAGACCTCGATGCCGGCCCGTTCGGCGGCGGCGAGCGCGGCGATCGTACGGTCCGACACGGACTTGTCGTCACGCAGCAGCGTGCCGTCCAGGTCGGTCGCGATCAGCCGCGGGGTGGTGGTGCCGGCCGGGGCCGGCCGGGCCTGCTGAGGGTCGGTAGCTGAGGTCACAGATCCATCTTCCCGTATGGGATGCACGGGCGTGCGACGGGGCGCACATCTGAGATCCGCCGGGAAGCGGCCCGCCGGGCCCACATCCGGGAGGGCCTCCGGCGGTCGGCCGGGATCAATCTCCTTGGGCATTGTCAGTGCCCACCCCTACGATTGCCATTAACTCCGAGCCCTGTGCTTGCGTGTACACCTCGTGTCTGTGCGTGTGTGTGCGTGCCACTCAGCGAGGGCCGGGCATCCATCGCGATTCGTGAGGGGGGGACCCCGCGATCGCCCGACCCCGCGCCTGCGCGCGAGGTGAGCCAATGAACCTGCCTGCTGCCCAGTCCAATGCGAATGCCGCCGCCAACGCCGCTGCCGATCCGGTTGACGCTGCCGCTGCTGATGCGGCTGCCGAAGCGGCCGCCGAAGACGGCGCCTGCGTGAACACCTTCCAGGTGGACCTCAGGGGTCTCGTCGACCTGCTCTCCCACCACCTCTACTCCAGTCCGCGCGTCTACGTCCGCGAGCTCCTGCAGAACGCGGTGGACGCGGCGACCGCGCGCCTCGCGCACGACCCGGCCGCTCCGGTCCGTATCCGGCTGACCGCCACCGGATCCGCCGTGAGCATCGAGGACACCGGCATCGGCCTGACCGCCGACGAGGTGCATACCCTCCTCGCCACCATCGGCCGCAGCTCCAAGCGCGACGGGCTCGAAAGCGCGCGGCAGGAGTTCCTCGGCCAGTTCGGCATCGGGCTGCTCGCCTGCTTCGTCGTGGCCCGCCAGATCCGCGTCGTATCGCGTTCCGCGCGCACGCCCGACCAGCCGCCCGTCGAGTGGCTGGCCACCGACGACGGCTCGTACACCGTCCGTACGCTCCCCCACGAGGCACGGCCCGAGCCCGGCACCACCGTCCACCTGGAGCCCAGGCCCGGCGCGGAGGAATGGGCCGCGCCCAGGCGCGTCGAGGAACTGGCGCGGGACTTCGGCTCGTTGCTTCCGTACGAGGTGACCTTCACGGGGCCCGACGGCGCCGTCCGCGAGATCACCGACCGGCCCGCCGTCTGGGACCGCCCGCACCCGACACCGACCGCACGCAGGGTCGCCCTGGCCGGACACTGCGCGAAGGTCTTCGGCTTCACACCGCTCGACTCCATCGACCTGGACATCCCCGTGGCCGGCGTGCGAGGCGTCGCGTACGTCCTGCCGGCCGCGACCAGCCCCGCCCACCGCGCCTCGCACCGGGTGTACTTGAAGGGCATGCTGCTCACCGACCGGGCGGACAACCTGCTGCCCGAATGGGCCTTCTTCGTACGCGTCGTCCTCGACACGGACACGCTGCGGCCGACCGCGTCCCGCGAGAACCTGTACGACGACGAGACGCTCGCCGCCGTACGCGAGGCGCTGGGCGTGCGCATCAGGCAGTGGCTGACCGAGCTGGCCGCCGGCGACCCGGACCGGCTCGCCGCGTTCCTCACCGTGCACCACCTCGGTGTGAAGTCCCTCGCCCGGCACGACGCCGAACTGCTGGAACTGATGCTGCCGTGGCTGCCGTTCGAGACCAGCGACGGCCGCGTCACCCTCGACGAGTTCGTCCGCGCCCACCCCGAAGTCCACTTCACGCGCACGGTCGAGGAGTTCCGCCAGGTCGCCCCCATCGCCGCCGCGCACGGCCTCGGAGTCGTCAACTGCGGCTACACGTACGACGCCGACCTCATCGCGCTCCTCCCGCAGATCAAGGAGGGCGTGAAGGTCACCGAGCTCGACGGGGGCGCCGTCACCGCGCACCTCGACCCGGTCGGGCAGCAGCAGGAACTCGCGCTGGCCGGCTTCCTCGCCACCGCCCGCACCAGACTCGACCCGCTGGGCTGCGACGTCGCGCTGCGCGCCTTCCAGCCGGTCACCGTGCCCGCGCTGCACCTCGACGACCGGGAGGCCCGCCACGAGCGGGACCGCGCCGACGCCGAGGCCGACGCCGACGCGCTGTGGAGCGACATCCTCGGAGCGCTGCGCGGCTCCGCACCCCGCGCCCGCCTCGTCCTCAACCACAACAACCCGCTGGTCCGGCGGATCGCCGCGATCCCCGACGCCGAACTGGCCGGTACCGCCGTCGAGTCGCTGTACGGACAGGCCCTGCTGATGGCACAGCGGCCCCTGCGCCCCGGCGACACCTCCCTTCTCAACCGGGCCTTCCTCGGACTCCTGGAGTGGGCCACCCACCCCACCGGCACCCACCCGACTGCCGCCACCCCGCCCGCCGCGCCCTCGGAGGACCAGCAGTGACCAGCTCCATGCCCCCGTCCCCCGACGCCGTACGCCAGGCGATCCGGGAGAACAGAAGCGCCCCGAACGGCCCGCTGCGCAATGCGCGCGGCGAAGAGCTCGTCGTGGCGGCCGAGCAGACCGGCGACCGTGACCTGCTGCGCCAGGCGCTGTTCGGCCTGATCACCGCGTACGAATTCAGCACCGAGAGCGGCAAGATGCTGGTGCCGTTCGCCAGGCTGCTCCAGGAGTGGGACCGCGACCCGTCCGACTTCGACCAGGGCGACGCCCACAACCTGCACTGGTACTTCAAGTGGGCCAGTTCCGGGATGCTGAGCCGCCCCGAGGTGCCGATGGCCTCCATCGAGAAGTGGCTCGGCGAGATGGAGCGCCGCTACCGGATCGCCGGTTACTCCGAGGGCCCGGTGCGCAAGGTGGAGCTGCACGTCGCGGAGAACAGGGGCGACGTCGAGCGGGCCGCGCGCGCCTTCGAGGCGTGGACCGCCGCCGAGCGGAACCGCATGAGCGACTGCCACGCGTGCGAGCTCAACGACCGAGGCCGCTACTGGGCGGCGCAGGACGAGTACGAAAAGGCCCTCCAGGCCTGGGAACCGGTCCTCGCCGGGCGGCTCAGCTGCGCGGAGGAGCCGCACCGGGTGCTCGCCAAGTCCCTGCTGCCCCTGGTCGCGCTGGGCCGTCCCGACGAGGCACGCGCAAACCATCTGCGCGGCTACCGGATGGCCAAGGGCAACGAGAGCCTCCTGTCCACCATCGGCCTGCACATCGAGTTCTGCGCGCTCACCGGCAACGAGGCACGCGGCCTGGAGCTGCTGGCCGAGCACGGCGCGCATCTCGGGAGCAGTGAGAAGCTCGAAGGGCGGCTGGGCTTCGTCACCGGCGTGCTGGTACTGCTGGGCCGCCTGATCACCCTGGGGCACGGCGACCGGCCGACCGTCGCGTACGAGGGCGAGCAGCGCACCGTAAGTGAACTGCACAGCCTGCTGGCGCCGTTGGGCCTCGCGCGGGCGAAGCTCTTCGACGAGCGCAACGGCAGCACGGTCGTGTCCGACGCGCGGGCGAAGCGGCTGGAGCGGCAGCCGCTGCTGGACGCGCTGCCGCTGGGGGTACGGAGTCAGGCCCTGACCGGAGGCGCGCCGGGGGGCGTGGGCGCTGCCCCGGCCCTGGTCCCGGTCGCTGCCCCGGCGGGGGCCCCGGTCCCTGCCCCGGCGGGGGCGGGCGACGTACAGGCGCTGGTGGCCGAGGCGCGGAGGCTGCGTGCTCTGGGGCATCCCGGCCGGACGGCGGCGTGGGCGCGGGTCGCGGAGGCGGTGGCCCGGGCCGGCGCGGACGGGGGCTATGAGCCGGACGCGCTGCTTGCCGCGGATCTTCTGTCGTACCGGGCTGTGCTGGCCGGGCGGCAGGGTGAGAAGCCGCCGCGCAAGCTCTTCGCGGACGCGGCCGAGGCGTATCGCGCGGCAGGCGAGCCCGCCGGGGCCGTGCTCAGCGAGACGCACCTCGCGCTCGCCGCACTCCAGGAGGGCGCCGAGGCGCAGGAGGTGCTGCGGCTGCTCGACGTGGCGGCCGCCTCCGCCGAGGCACTGGCCCCGGCGGAAACGACGCGGCTGCGCCGGATGGCGAGCGTGGACCTCATGCGGATCAAGATCGGCTCCTTCCTGGCCCATCAGGCACACGGCCACGAGCACCACGGCGGCGGCGAAGAGGACGGCGACCCGGCCTCGGCCGCGCTCTCCGGCTTCCTGGAGCGGTACGCCCCGCACGGCGGCACCGGCGCGGTGGACGGCGTGGACGACATGCTGGCCGACGCCGAGATCATGCTGGCCCAGGACGCCTGGGAGGAGGGGGACTGGATACGCGTCGAGGCTCTCCTTTCGTCGGCCGCGGCCCGCGCCGTCAGCACGGGGCGCGTCTGGGAGAGCGCGGAGCCACTGAGCCGGCTGGCCAGGCTGCGGATGATGCACGGCCGTTTCGTGGAAGCCGAGGAGTCGGCGCGTGCCGCCGTCGCCCACAGCGCGGAGCTGACCGACCCCGCGGAGCAGGGCTCTGTACGCCTGGCGCTGGCGGAGGCTCTCTACCGCCAGGACGGCAAGGAGGAGGAGGCGGCGACGTACGCCCTGGAAGCCGCGCACTGGTTCGACGCCGCCGGCGACACGGCGGGCGCCGGCGCGTACGCGCGGTTGGTCCTGGCCCAGGCGTACGGCGAGAGCGGGCGGCCGGCGGAGGCCGCCGAGGTCCTGGAGTCCGCGCTGCCGGACCTGCTGGAGCAGGGTGAGGACCGGGCCGTGCGGGCACGCGAGACGCTCGCCGTGAACCTGCGCGGCCTCGGCGATTCACGCGGGGCGGCCGAGCAGTACCTCCGCGCCGCCGAGGTGGCCAAGGGCTGGGACGACCCGGTGCGCCACGCCGGCCTGGCGTCCCTGGCCGCGGAATGCCTCGCGAGTGGCGGGCTGACGGAGGAGGCGAAGCGGGCGTACGCCAGGTCGCTGGAGCTGTGGCGTCCGACAGGTCACACCCTCCCGTACGTCAGGGCGCTGCGCTCGCTCGCCTGGCTGGAGGTGGGCGGCGATCGACCGGACGCGGAAGCCGTCGTACGGGCGCGGGCTCTGATGGACCAGGCGCTCGAAGCGCTGGAGGGTGCCCCGGACGATCTTCTGGTGGAGCGGGCGCGTACCTGGGCGCAGCTGGCGGAACTGCTGGAAGACGAGCTCTACAAGGATGACGAGGAGGGGGAGGAGGACGACGAGGGCGAGGGCGACGGTGGCGAGGGCGCTGCGGGCGACGGCGTCGCCGTGCGCCGGGAGACTGCGGCCCTCTGGCAGAAGGCGGTCGACGCGTTCGCGGCCTCCGGCGCGCAGGCGCTGCCGGAGCGAGTGGACTGCTCGCTGCGTCTGGCATGGACCGAGAAATTCCTGGGCCGCAAGGAGAACGCGCTCGCCGGCCTGCGTGAGCTGGCGGCCGGGCTGAGCGAGGAGGGGACGGACGAGGCGCGCCGGCTGCTGCGGGCGGTGGAACGCAACCTCAACAACCTCACCTGACGCATCCGATCGCAGCCCCCGGCCCTCCGAACCCGTCCCAGCACGGACGGGGTTCCACGTAGGGTCGGGGGATGCGCTTGAGTACCGTCATACTTCCCATCCGCCGTTGGTCGCAGGGCGGCCGTGACGCCTGGCAGCGGGCCGAGCAGCTCGGCTTCCACACCGCGTACACGTACGACCACCTGTCCTGGCGGACCTTCCGCGACGGCCCGTGGTTCGGCGCCGTGCCGACCCTGACCGCCGCCGCCGGCGCGACCTCGCGCATGCGTCTTGGCACGCTCGTCACCTCCCCGAACTTCCGGCACCCGGTGACCCTCGCCAAGGACCTGATCACGCTGGACGACGTGTCCGGCGGCCGCATGACCCTCGGCATAGGCGCAGGCGGCAACGGGTTCGACGCCACCGCGCTCGGCCAGGAGCCCTGGACCCCGCGCGAGCGCGCCGACCGCTTCGGTGAGTTCCTGCCGCTTTTGGACCGGCTGCTCACCGAGCCCGCCGTCACCCACGCGGGCACGCACTACTCCGCCGTCGAGGCCCGCAACATCCCCGGCTGCGTTCAGGGGCCGCGGCTGCCCTTCGCCGTCGCCGCGACCGGCCCGCGCGGGCTGAAGCTCGCTGCCCGGTACGGCCAGGCCTGGGTGACGACGGGCGACCCGCAGGTATCCGAGTCCGGTACGCCGGCCGAGTCGCTGGAGGCCATCCGCGGCCAGATGACCAAGCTGGGCGCCGCCTGCGCCGAAATCGGCCGGGACGCCGGCGAGCTCGACAAGATCCTGCTCACCGGCTTCACCCCGGAGCGAAACGGTCCGCTGGCGTCCCTCGACGCCTTCGTCGACTTCGCGGGCAGGCACCTCGCCCTCGGTTTCACCGAGATCGTGCTCCACGCCCCGATCCCCGACTCGGACTTCGCGGCCGACGAGAAGGTCTTCGAACGGATCGCGACGGAGGGGCTCGCTCAGCTCGGTGCCTGAGGTCCGGGCCGGGAGTGCGTTCGTTTTCGCGCTGTAGGCCGTTCCCGGATGCCTAGGCTGGTCCGTATGGACGGGGAAACGGTTTTGGCGGCCTTCAGGGCCGAGTCGCAGCGCTTGTACGAGAAGGTCTGCGGGATCCCGGAAGGGGAGTGGGACAGGCCGAGCCCGTGCGACCCCTGGACCGTGCGCGAGGTGTTCGCCCACCTGACGACCACCGTCGGCCGGGTCGGCGACATGCTGGCGGAGCCCGAGCCCGAGCCGTCGGAGGTGCTGGTGACGGCCGCCGGTTACTACGCACCGGACGAGCGCTTCTCGCCGGCGGTCAACGACGTACGGGTCGGCGCGGCCCAGGAGTCCGCCGCCGTGTACGACGACGGCCGGGCCCTGGCCGAGCACTTCGACGCCGTCTGGCGGGCTGTCGCCGCCGCCTGCGCCAAGGAGCCGCCGGAACGCCAGGTCCGTACCCGGCACGGTGACCCGATGCTGCTGTCCGACTTCCTCGTCACCCGCGTCGTCGAGGTGTGCGTGCACGGCTTCGACGTGGCCGAGGGGCTCGGCCACCGGCCGTGGGCGACCGGCGAGGCGGCGGACGTGGTGGCGCGACTGCTGCTGGACGGGCGGCCGTACGACAAGCCGGTGGTGGTGGCGGGGGCCGGCTGGGACCGTACGACGTTTCTGCGCAAGGCGACCGGGCGGCTGCCGATGTCCGCGACCGAACGCACGGCGGCCGAGCGGCACGGGCTGCGCCCGCTGACGTTGGGCTGAGGCCGGTCGTCCAGGGTGCCCGGCGGGCGCCTCAGCCGGGGAAGGGCAGGAATTCCGGCGGTACGAAAGCGGTTAGCCAGACGCCGTTCGCGCTGACCCGGAACACGTGGCCGGCGAGGTGCATGGCCCCGGCGTCCACGCTGATGACGACGGGGCGGCCGCGCCGGGCGCCCACGCGGGCGGCGGTCTCGCGGTCGGGTGAGAGGTGGACGTCGTGGCGGGCCATGGGGCGCAGGCCTTCGGCCCGGATGGCTTCGAGGTTGCGGGCGACGGTGCCGTGGTAGAGGCACGTGGGCGGCTCGGCCTCGGGGAGGCCGAGGTCGACGTCCACGGTGTGTCCCTGGCTGGCGCGGATCAGGGGGCCGTCGACCGCGCTGCTTGTCGTTGACGGCGACGACGTGGTCGAGTTCGGTGCGGGAGATCGGGAAGCCGTGCGCGGTCGCGGCCCGCAGGAGGGTGTCGATCTCCACCCAGCCGTTCTCGTCGAGCGTGATCCCGATGCGTCCGGGCTGGTGCCGCAGATGCTTCGAGAGGTACTTCGACACCTTTGTGGTGCGTCTTTCGTCCATCGCGTCAGAGTGCCCGGCGAGACGAGCGTCACGCCACTTATTTGGGCGAGTGAGTTTGATCCACAGGTAAGTAGCCTTCTCCACAAGGGATTTGACGTCTCTGTGGATAACTCCCATTTGATTTCAGGGCATTTGGTCAACTGGCCCCGGATTGAGGTGATGTGCGGCAAGTGCGTCCAATGTCCGCGCCTGTACCTCTCGTTCGGTCGCCGCAGCGACGAAGGCCGCAGCATTGCCGGGACCAACCAGACTCTGTACGGCCCGCATTGTTTCCTCGGGGAGTGTCACCGTGGTGGGCTCGGAGTCGGTCACGGGCGGAACGCCCGCACCGAGGTGCTGCTGGAGATGGCGGGTGGCGAACAGCCGCATGGCGCGGGCCAGTTCCGCGTCGACCGTCTGCTGGGCGAGCGGCCGCAGCCGCCGTACCAGCGTCGCCGCCTCCGCCGCGTCCGCGTCCGTCGGCGGGCGGTGGCCGAGGTAGCGGGCGAAGACATGCTCGGTCGTGAACTCCAGGAACCGGGCGGCGATGTGCTCCACCTGACCGCGAAGTTCACGCAAGTGACCGGAGATTGCGGGAAGCGGCACGCCCGCCGCGTGCAACTCGACTGCCACCGCCAGCTCTTGCGGCGACGGTACGAGGAACTCGTCGTCCCGTCCCGGAACGCGCT
Source organism: Streptomyces sp. ISL-99 (assembly GCF_018614005.1). Lineage (NCBI taxonomy): Bacteria > Bacillati > Actinomycetota > Actinomycetes > Kitasatosporales > Streptomycetaceae > Streptomyces > Streptomyces sp. ISL-99. The sequence goes on along the minus strand of NZ_JAGGPC010000023.1, from coordinate 96,387 downwards.
CCAGCACCCCGAGCTCCACCGCCTCCTCCACCGCGTCGTCGTCGGGCTTCCCGCCGAACCGCTCGTCCAGCTCGGCCCGCGAGATCCGGTCCGCTTCCTCGTCCGTCCACGGACCGCTGACCTCGGTGACGAGCCCGAGCACCCCGCCGAGGCCCTTCCCCGCGTCCCACGCCTCCAGCAGCTCCTTGATACTGGCCAGGGTGTAGCCGCGTTCGAGGAGGCCGGCGATCTGGTGAAGCCGGGCCAGATGCGTGTCCCCGTACACATTGGACCTGCCGCGCCGCTCCGGCCTGGGCAGCAGCCCGCGGTCCTGGTAGGCGCGGATCGTACGGACCGTCGCGCCGCTCAGGTGCGCGAGGTCCTCGATCCGGTACTCGGCCGCCGCCTGCCCGGACACGCTCACGCCTTCACTCCCCACAGCCGTCCCCTCGCCTATGACAGGGCCGCCCGCCCCACCGCCCCCGCCGCCGCCCGGGCCGCGGGCGAGGTCGCGAGGTACTCGACGGCCTTGCGCAGCGAGCCTTCCTGCGAGGGATGGTACGACCGCCGGAAGTAGCGCGGTATCGCGGAGCCCAGCTCACGCCAGGTCGGCAGCAGACCCTTGGCGACCGCCCTGTTGTGCTCGCGCAGCGAGTACCGCAGCCGGCCCGCGAGCTGCGGGTCGTGACGTATCAGATACGCCGCGCCCCACACCCACAACCACAGCAGCACCGGGGCGACCACCACCATGCCCTCGATGCGGCGGGCGTACCGGGGCAGCCCCGCGCCGCCGCAGTGCTGGTACATGTCGAAGGCCACCGCCCGGTGCTCGACCTCCTCGGCGCCGTGCCAGCGCAGCAGGTCGAGCATCACGGCGTCCGGGTCGGCGTGGTCGAGGCCCTCGGCGTGCAGCACCCAGTTCCCCAGGACCGCGGTGAACTGCTCGATCGCGGCGACCAGCGACAGCCGGAAGCGCAGCCACTCCCGCGCCGGTATCGGCACGCCGAGGGGAGGGGCCTCGCCGAGGAGCTTCTCGAAGAGGAAGTCCACGTGCTTCGTGTACGCGCCGGTGTCCAGGTCCTGCTCGGCCAGGTGGTTCAGCACGTACGCGTGCTGCACGCTGTGCGTCGCCTCCTGCCCCATGAACCCCTTGACGTCCTGGAGCAGTTCAGGATCACGGACCAGGGGCAGTGCCTCCTTGAAGACCCTGACGAACCACCGCTCCCCCGCCGGCAGCAGCAGGTGCAGGACGTTGATCACGTGCGTGGCGGTGGGCTCGTCCGGTATCCAGTGCAGCGGCGTATCGCGCCAGTCGAACGAGACCCGGCGTGGTGCGATGACCTGCTTCTGATCGAACTCTGCGCTGTCCTCGGTGCTCACAGCGGCGGCTCCATCCGGGCGATCGCGCGCAGGGTCCTCGGTGCGAAGCGCGACAGGAAGTGGGCGCCGCGCGCCTCGGGGGTCACCGGCACGACCGCCTGGTTGCGTACGACGGCCTTCAGGACCGCGTCGGCGACCTTCTCCGGCGGGTAGTTGCGCAGTCCGTACAGGCGGGCGGTCTTCTGCTGCCGGCGCTTCTCCTCGTCCGCCGAGACCCCGGCGAACCGTGCGGTCGAGGTGATGCTGGTGTTCACGAAACCGGGGCAGATCGCGCTGACCCCGATGCCCTGGCCGGCGAACTCCGCCCGCAGGCATTCGCTCAGCATCAGCACCGCCGCCTTCGACGTGCTGTACGCGGGCAGTGCCCTCGACGGCTGGTACGCCGCCGCGGAGGCGGTGTTGACGATGTGGCCGCCCTGGCCGCGGTCGGCCATCTGCCTGCCGAAGAGGCGGCAGCCGTGGATGACGCCCCACAGGTTCACATCGAGGACCTTCTTCCAGTCCTCGGGCGTCGTGTCGAGGAAGGAGCCGGAAAGGCCGATCCCGGCGTTGTTGACCAGGACGTCGACGATTCCGTACTCGGTGGCGACCTTCTCGGCGAGCTTCTCCATCTCCTGCTCGTCGCTGACGTCGACCGTCTCCGCCCACGCCTTCGGGGCTCCGATCAGCCGCGCCATCTCCGCCGTACGGGCCGCGCCCTCGGCGTCCCGGTCGACGGCCACGATCCGCGCGCCCGCCTCGGCGAACGCGTAGGCGGTGGCCCGCCCGATGCCGCCGGCCGCGCCCGTCACCAGGACGAGCTGCCCGCCGAACCGGTCGGCGTACGGTCCGCCCGCCGCCGTGTTCCGGGGTGCCACTCCGGCCGCGGTGTCCTCGTTCGCCGTGACGAACTCGGTGATCCACGCCGCCAGCTGGTCGGGCCTGGTGCGCGGCACCCAGTGCTTGGCGGGCAGCGAGCGCCGCACCAACTGCGGTGCCCACTGCTCCAGTTCGTCGTACAGCCGCTGTGAGAGGAAGATGTCGCCGGTCGGCGTGATCAGCTGGACGGGTGCGTGGGCGTACGCGTCGGCGCGCGGCCTGCGCAGCCGGGCGCGGACGTTGTCCCGGTAGAGCCAGGCGCCGTGCGCCGCGTCCTGCGGCAGCGAGGCCGTCGGGTAGTCACCGGCCGGCACCTTCTCCACCCGCTGGAGGATCTTGGGCCACTGCTTGCCGAGCGGCCCGCGCCAGGCCAGCTCCGGCAGCACGGGCGTGTGCAGCATGTACACGTACCAGGACTTGGCGCCCTGCCCGAGCAGCTGGGCGGCCCTGCGCGGGGTCGGCCGGGCCATCCGCTTCTTGATCCAGTGCCCGAAGTGGTCCAGGGACGGGCCGGACATCGACGTGAAGGAGGCGATCCTGCCCTCGGTGCGCTTGACCGTCACGAACTCCCAGGCCTGCACGGACCCCCAGTCGTGCCCGACCAGGTGGACCGGCTTGCCGGGGCTCACCGCGTCCGCGACCGCCAGGAAGTCGTCCGTCAGTTTCTCCAGCGTGAAGCCGCCGCGCAGCGGCTTGGGCGCGCTCGACCCCCCGTGTCCGCGCACGTCGTACAGCACCACATGGAAGTGTTCGGCGAGCCGCGCGGCGACCGCGGCCCACACCTCCTTGCTGTCCGGATAGCCGTGCACCAGCAGTACGGTCGGCCGCGCCGTGTCGCCCAGCTCGGCGACGCACAGCTCGATTCCGCCCGTCCGCACCCACCGCTCGGTGGCTCCCTCGATACTCACGCCGACTTCTCCTCTGCCCAGCGCCGCACGTGCGGCAGGTCGTCGTCGAGCCAGAACGCGCTCTGCACCGGGTCCCTGGAGTCCGTCACCACCAGGATCTCTTCGAACTTGACGCCCGTGCCCCGGAACCCGAGGTGCGGTTCGACCGCCCACAGGCCCGGCTGGGGCGGGTGGTCGGAGAAGGTGTACGGGCTCCACAGCGGCGACCAGCCCTCGCGGTGCCCGTGCAGCGCGTCGCTCGCCAGCCCCTTGAGCGACTGCGTGCCGAACCCGAAGAGATGCGGCGACCAGCGGCGCTCTTTCACCCGGTCGACCTTGTGGGCGATGACGCCGAAGGGGTAGGCGCGATGCCGGTTGGCGTATCCCTGGCGGGTCATGAGCCGCTCGACGTCCTCGTAGATCTCCCGCAGCGGCCGGCGCTCGCGCACCTCGCGCAGGATCAGCTCACGGTGCGGTTCGAGATCGGACAGGAGCTTGTCGTGCACCGGGTTGAGGCCGAGGCATCCCGAGTAGCCGATGTCGGCCGTGAAGCCCTTGTAAACCGGGGCCATGTCGAGGATGAACGGCATCCCCGCCTCCAGCCGCCGGTTCGTGGGGAAGAACTGCAGCGGCACCCGGAAGTTCACGAAGGCCGTACGGTCCCCGAACCAGGCGAAGGGCAGATGGAACCAGTCCTTCACCCCTCGCTCCCGCAGCCAGTCGCGCTGCATCCGCGCCGCCTCGCGCTCCGTCACCCCCGGCTTGAGCTGGGCCGCGACGGCTTCCGCGCAGGCGTAGGCGAGGCGCTGCACCTCCCGGAACCCCCGCAATTCCGCGGTGAGTTCGCTCTGCGGCGCAGAGACTGCTGAGACTGCTGCTGAGGCCATGCCACCCGTCCGTCCCGTGTTGCGGTACGCGTTCGTAACTTGACACTGATGAATGTGACAATGCCCGGCGGCGACGTCAAGGGGTCTGCGTTACCTGGGGAAACTTGATGCGGCGGCCGGTGCCCCCTACGGGCCCGTACGCCTGGAGTCGGACACGGATCCAGCCGTCTGGTCTGACGCCTGGTGTGGCCCGCGCCACTACCTTCGAAACGTGACTGTGATCGCGACCGAAAGCCTGAGCAAGCGGTTCCCGAGGGTGACCGCTCTTGACCGGCTCTCGTTGGACATCGGACCCGGTGTGACCGGCCTGGTGGGCGCCAACGGAGCCGGCAAGTCCACTTTGATCAAAATCCTGCTGGGTCTGTCCCCCGCCACGGAGGGCACGGCCGCCGTGCTCGGCCTGGACGTCGCCACCAGTGGCGGCGCCATCCGCGAGCAGGTCGGCTACATGCCCGAGCACGACGCGCTGCCACCCGACGTCTCGGCCACCGAGTTCGTCGTCCACATGGCGCGCATGTCGGGGCTCCCGCCGACCGCCGCCCGAGAGCGCACCGCCGACACACTGCGCCACGTCGGCCTGTACGAGGAGCGCTACCGCCCCATCGGCGGTTACTCGACCGGCATGAAGCAGCGCGTGAAGCTGGCCCAGGCCCTGGTCCACGACCCGAAGCTGGTCCTCCTCGACGAGCCGACCAACGGCCTCGACCCGGTCGGCCGCGACGAGATGCTCGGCCTCATCCGCCGTATCTACACCGACTTCGGCATCTCGGTCCTGGTCACCTCGCACCTCCTCGGCGAGCTGGAGCGCACCTGCGACCACGTCGTCGTCATCGACGGCGGCACGCTGCTGCGCTCCAGCTCCACCAGCGACTTCACGCAGACCACCGCCACCCTCGCCGTCGAAGTGACCGACAGCGACACCCACCCGGACGGCACGCGCGCCCTGCGCGAGGCACTGACCGCCGCCGGAGCGAAGCTCCACGCGCGCGTGGAGGACGGTCTGCCGGGCGCCGGTCACATCCTGCTCGTCGAAGCGACCGGCGAGCAGACGTACGACCTGGTGCGGGACACCGTCGCCGACCTGGGAGTCGGGCTCGTACGGATGGAACAGCGCCGGCACCACATCGCGGAGGTCTTCCGCACCGACGCTCACACCGAAACGGACGCCGAGGCCGCCCCCCGTGAGCCCGTCGCCGCCGCGCAGCACGCCGTACCGCACGCCGTGCAGCAGAAGGGAGACGGCCGCGATGGCATCTGACCTCACGACACCGCCGGGCACGACCGACCCGACCCGTATCCACAACATCGGCTACCGGTCGTACGACGGACCGCGCCTGGGCCGCGCGTACGCACGCCGCTCGCTCTTCTCACAGTCGCTGCGCGGCGCGTACGGACTGGGCCGCAGCGCCAAGTCCAAGGTGCTGCCGATGATCCTCTTCGCGGTCATGTGCCTGGTCGCGGCGATCATCGTCGCGGTCGCCGTGGCCGGCCCCGGCATGACCGACCTGCCGGTGAAGTACACGCGGTACGCGATCGTCATGCAGGCCGTCATCGGCCTCTACCTCGCCTCCCAGGCCCCTCAGTCCGTCTCGCGGGACCTGCGCTTCAAGACCGTCCCGCTGTACTTCTCACGCCCCATCGAGCGCGTCGACTACGTCCTCGCCAAGTACGCGGCGATGGCGTCGGCCCTCTTCATCCTCACGGCGACCCCCCTGGTGATCCTGTACGCCGGTGCGCTTCTCGCCGAATTCGACTTCGCGGACCAGACGAAGGCGTTCGCACAGGGGCTGGTCTCCGTGGCACTGCTGTCCGTACTCTTCGCCGGCCTCGGCCTGGTGACGGCCGCCCTCACCCCGCGCCGCGGCTTCGGAGTGGCCGCCGTCATCGCCGTACTGACCATCTCGTACGGCGCGGTGTCCACGGTCCAGGTGATCGCCTGGGACCAGGGTTCCACCGGAGCGGTCGAGTGGCTAGGCCTGTTCTCGCCCCTCACGTTGATCGACGGCGTACAGACCGCCTTCCTCGGCGCCACATCGGCCTTCCCCGGAAGGGAAGGCCCCTCGGCCGGCAGTGGCGTGGTCTACCTGCTCGCCGTTCTCGCGCTCGTCGTCGGCTCGTACGCCGTGCTGATGCGCCGCTACCGAAAGGCCGGACTGTGACCACCATCGACATCGACCACACCTCGCGCTGGTTCGGAAATGTGGTGGCCGTCAACGACATCACCATGCGCGTCGGCCCGGGTGTGACCGGACTGCTCGGCCCCAACGGCGCCGGAAAGTCCACCCTCATCAACATGATGGGCGGCTTCCTCGCCCCCTCCACGGGCACCGTCACTCTCGACGGGAAACCGATCTGGCGCAACGAGTCCGTCTACAAGGAGATCGGAATCGTGCCCGAGAGGGAGGCGATGTACGACTTCCTCACGGGACGCGAATTCGTCGTCGCCAACGCCGAGCTGCACGGCCTGACCGCCGGGGCGGCCCAGCAGGCGCTCGCGACCGTCGAGATGGAGTACGCGCAGGACCGCAAGATCGCGACGTACAGCAAGGGCATGCGCCAGCGCGTGAAGATGGCGTCCGCGCTCGTCCACAACCCGTCGGTGCTGCTCCTGGACGAGCCGTTCAACGGCATGGACCCGCGCCAGCGCATGCAGCTGATGGACCTGCTGCGGCGGATGGGCGCGCAGGGCCGTACGGTCCTTTTCTCCTCTCACATCCTGGAGGAGGTCGAGCAGCTCGCCTCGCACATCGAGGTGATCGTCGCCGGACGGCACGCGGCCTCCGGTGACTTCCGCAAGATCCGCCGCCTGATGACGGACCGCCCGCACCGCTATCTCGTACGCTCCAGCGACGACCGCGCGCTCGCCGCGGCACTCATCGCGGACCCGTCCACGGCCGGCATCGAAGTGGACCTGGCGGAAGGCGCGCTGCGCATCCAGGCCGTCGACTTCGGCCGGTTCACCGCACTGCTCCCGCAGGTCGCCCGCGCGCACGGCATCCGGCTGATGACGGTCTCGCCCTCCGACGAGTCGCTCGAATCGGTCTTCTCCTACCTCGTAGCGGCCTGAAAGGAGCTTGCAGCGATGATCTACGAACCCACAGTCGCCCGGCTCACCTACCGGGCCCTCCTCGGCCGCCGCAGGGCCGCCATCCTCTTCGTCCTGCCGGCCCTGCTGATCGCCATCGCGGTCTCGGTACGGCTGCTCGCGGGCGCGGACGACCAGATCGCGTCCGACGTCCTGGGCGGTTTCGCGATCGCCACGATGGTCCCGCTGATCGGCGTGATCGCGGGAACCGGCGCGATCGGACCGGAGATCGACGACGGCTCGATCGTCTACCTGCTCGCCAAGCCGGTGAAGCGGCCCACGATCATCTTCACCAAGCTGATCGTCGCGATCGCCGTGACGATGGCCTTCTCCGCGATCCCCACGTTCGTCGCGGGCCTGATCCTGAACGGCAACGGCGGTCAGATCGCCATCGCCTACACGGTCGCGGCGCTGGTCGCGTCGATCGCGTACAGCGCGATCTTCCTCCTCCTCGGTACGGTCAGCCGCCACGCGGTGGTCTTCGGCCTCGTCTACGCGCTGGTCTGGGAGACGCTCTTCGGCAGCCTCGTCCCGGGCGCGCGCACGCTCAGCGTCCAGCAGTGGGCGCTGTCCCTGGCGGAACGCATCGGCGCGAACGGCACGATCACCTCGGACGTCGCCCTGCCGACGGCAGTGGTGCTGCTGGCGGCGGTGACGGCGGCGGCGACCTGGTACGCGGGCCAGAAACTCCGCACGCTCAAGCTCGCCGGCGAGGAGTAACCGGAACGTCTGTCACCGGCTGAGCGCACTGGAACGCGGCCAACGCGGCCAACGCGGTCAGTGCGGTCAGTGCGGCAAGCGGGGTGGGCGCCGCTGATACATCGCCGCCGTCGAGGACCTCAGGCCAGCAGCAGCCGCCGCAGTACGGCGGTGTGGCTGCGGTCCGGGTCCTTGGCGGCGGTGAGCAGGGTGATCCGGCCCGCCCTCGCGAGCGTACGTACGTCCTCCAGGGCAGCGGCCGCTTCCGGGGCGGCGAGCTCGGACTCGTAACGCCGGGCGAACTTCTCGAACTCGCCCGAAGGACCGTGGTACCAGCGGCGCAGTTCCGCCGACGGAGTGAGGGCCTTCGGCCACTCGTCGACCTCCGCCGTCTCCTTGCTCAGGCCGCGCGGCCACAGCCGGTCGACCAGTATGCGCGTACCGTCATCGGCGGACGGCGGGTCGTACACCCTGCGCACACGGACATCAGGTTTCGTCACGAGGACCAGCCTGCTACACCTTCCGGTCCCGCGCCGCGTACAGACCCACCACCAGGGCCGCCGCACACACCCCCAGCATCAGGGCGATCGGCAGCGTCCAGCTTCCGGTCGCCTCATACACCGCGCCCGCCGCCACCGGGCCCACCGCGGCCAGCAGGTAGCCCACCGTCTGCGCCATCCCCGACAGCCGGGCCGCCGTCACCGCGTCGCCCGAGCGGAGCACGATCAGCGTCAGCGCGAGGCCGACCGCGCCGCCCTGGCCGACGCCGAGCACCGCCGACCACAGCCACGCGCCGGACACCGGGGCGAGCATCAGGCCGGCGTAACCGGCCGCGACCATGGTCGTGACCAGCACGATCAGCGGTCGCTGGCTGCGCATGCGTCCGGCCAGCAGCGGCACACCGAACGCGCCCGCGACCTGGATGAGGTTGTTGAAGGCGAAGACCACACCAGCCGTGGAACGGCTCATTCCGTGGTCCGTGAAGATCGTCGGCATCCAGGCGATCAGGACGTACGTCCAGAGCGACTGCAGCCCCATGAAGAGCGTCACCTGCCACGCCAGCGCCGACCGCCACACGCTGCGGCCGCCGGTACGGGCCTCACCCCTCGGTGCCACCCGTACCTCGTGCCCCGTACGGCCACGGGCGATCAGCACCTGCGGCAGCCACGCCACGGCAGCGACCACGGCAAGCAGCGACCAGAACGCCAGCGACGCCTCCCAGCTGTCGCCGAACGCCTTCTCCAGCGGCACCGAAGCGGCCGCCGCGACCGTCGCCCCCGCGATCATCGCGCCGGTGTAGACCGACGTCATCGAGGCGGCCCTGCCCGGGAAGTCCCGCTTGATCAGGCCCGGCATCAGGACGTTGAGCAGGGCGATCGCCAGGCCGATGACCAGGCTGCCGCCGTACAACGTCGGCACAGTGGGCACCACCCGCACCACAATCCCCACGCCCAGCAGCAACAGTGCGCAGAACAGCACCACTTCGGTGCCGAACCGCCGCCCCAGCCACGGCGCCACCATCGCCCCCACGCCGAGGAACAGCACCGGCACCGACGTCACCAGACTGGTCGCCGTCGACGACAGCCCGAACGTCTCGCTGATCTCGCTCACCAGCGGCGACGCGCTCGCCAGCGCCGCCCGCATGTTCACGGACGCCAGCACGATCCCGATCAGCAGCACCACCGGACGGGCGAGCAACGCCCGTCTCGCGGCGGCTCCTTGAGGCGACAGCCGTACGTCGGCCTCGGCATCCAGGAGGAGTTGATCGGAATCCGGGCGTGACAAAGCAAGCACCTTTCGAGGAAAGGGTGTTACTGAGGGGAGGGTGTTGAGGACAGGAAGTCGGGTCAGCGGATGATCAAGGCCGTCACCACGTCGATCGGCACCTGGAGCACAGCCCGAGCGGCCCGTTCCGCCGCCGCCGGGTCACCCGCCTCGATCGCGTCGATCAGCGCCCCGTGCGCCGCCAGGTCGATCGGCGGCATCTCCTGATCCCCGAGCGAGGTGACCAGCGTCTCGTGCACCTGAGCGGAGAAGAAGCGGTAGACCTCGGTGAACGCGGCGTTGTGCGTCGCCTCGACGACACCGAGGTGGAAGGCCAGGTCGGCGTCTGCGGCCCGGTCCCCCTGCTCATGCAGCTCAGCGAGGACGCGGCGCAGCGTACGCAAATCCGCCTCGTCGCGTCGTACGGCCGCCAGCCTCGCCGCCTCGGCCTCCAGCGCGACCCGCAGCTCCAGCACGTCCAGTACGTTCGCGTGCCGCATTCCGCGCAGTACCGCTGCCGGGTCGGCGGCCGAGCGTACGAACGTGCCGTTGCCCTGGCGCGATTCGAGGAGCCCGGCGTGCACGAGCACACGCACCGCCTCGCGCACCGTGTTGCGGCCGACGCCGAGCTGCCCGGCGAGCTCGTGCTCGGTGGGGATGCGGTCGCCGACGGCCCACTCGCCCTCGGCCAGCTGGGCCCGCAGCTGGTCCACGACGGTGTCCACGAGGGACTGCCGTCCCGCCGCCCGCAGCGCCATGGCCGCCTCCGCTTCCCTCTGCTGAACGCTCTACCGATTCACCCGGTTGCCCGATCATCCTACAACTCGGAAAAGAGGGTGACGCCGACCGCAAGGTCCAGGCACACTGGGTGACGCACCACTCACGGGGGAGGAGTGTTGGCCGGTGACGTGCCGACCCGGCCAACACTCGCCACCGGCAGAAGCCGACAGAAGCCGGCAGAAGCCGACAGAAGCCGGCAGAAGCCGACTGAAGGCGGCAGAAGCGGACTTCAGCCGCTCAGCAGTTGTTCCAGGACGACCGCGATGCCGTCGTGGTCATGGGACGCCGTGATCTCGTGCGCCACGGCCTTCAGTTCGTCGTGCGCGTTGGCCATTGCCACGCCGTGCGCCGCCCAGCCGAACATCGGGATGTCGTTCGGCATGTCCCCGAAGGCGATCGTGTCCGAGGCCTTGAGCCCCAGCCGCCGCGCCGCCAGCGAAAGGCCCGTCGCCTTGCTCAGGCCCAGCGGGAGGAGCTCCACCACGCCCGGACCCGCCATGACCACGTCGACCAGACTGCCGACCGTCTGACGCGCGACCCGCGCCAGCTCGTCGTCGTCCAGGTCGGGATGCTGGATGTAGACCTTGTTCAGCGGCGCCGACCACAGGTCGGACGGGTCGACGAGGGCCACGTACGGAAGCGGGCCTTCCTGCACCCGGTAGCCCGCCCCGACCAGCACCTCACCGTCCAGGCCGTCGCGGCTCGCGGCGAGCGCCAGCGGGCCGGTCTCCGCCTCGATCTTGGCGAGCGCCAGCCCCGCCAGCTGCCGGTCCAGCGTCACCGACGTCAGCAGCCGCTGATCACCCGCGTGGTAGACCTGTGCGCCCTGGCCGCAGACCGCGAGGCCCTCGTAGCCGAGATCGTCCAGGATGTGCCGGGTCCACGGAACCGAGCGGCCGGTGACGACGATGTGGGCCGCGCCCGCCGCCGTGGCGGCGGCGAGCGCTTCGCGCGTACGGGCCGAGACCGTGTCGTCGGAGCGCAGCAGCGTCCCGTCGAGGTCGGTCGCGACAAGCTTGTACGGGAAGGGGCCGGGGAACGGACCGGTGGCGGTGCTCACTTGGAGAGGGGCTCCAAGATCTCTCGTCCTCCGAGGTACGGACGCAGCACTTCCGGAACCCGCACCGAACCGTCCGCCTGCTGGTGGTTCTCCAGGATCGCCACGATCGTGCGCGGTACGGCGCACAGCGTGCCGTTCAGCGTCGCGAGCGGCTGCACCTTCTTTCCGTCGCGCATCCGGATCGACAGCCGGCGCGACTGGAACTCCAGGCAGTTCGACGCGGACGTCAGCTCGCGGTACTTGCCCTGCGTCGGGATCCACGCCTCGCAGTCGAACTTGCGCGAGGCCGAGGCACCCAGGTCACCACTGGCCACATCGATCACCTGGAACGGCAGCTCCAGCGACGACAGCCACTGCTTCTCCCACGCCAGCAGCCGGTCCAGCTCCGCCTCGGAGTCCGCCGGGTCGACGTACGAGAACATCTCGACCTTGTCGAACTGGTGCACCCGGAAGATGCCACGGGTGTCCTTCCCGTACGTACCGGCCTCGCGCCGGAAGCAGGGCGAGAAACCGGCGTACCGCAGCGGCAGCTTGTCGGCGTCGATGATCTCGTCCATGTGGTACGCCGCGAGGGGGACCTCGGAGGTGCCGACCAGGTAGTAGTCGTCCTTCTCCAGGTGGTACACGTTCTCGGCGGCCTGGCCCAGGAAGCCCGTGCCCTCCATGGCGCGCGGGCGGACCAGCGCGGGCGTCAGCATGGGGACCAGGCCGGCCTCGGTGGCCTGCGCGATCGCCGCGTTGACGAGGGCGAGTTCGAGGAGCGCGCCGATGCCGGTCAGGTAGTAGAAGCGCGAGCCGGACACCTTGGCGCCGCGCTCGACGTCGATCGCGCCGAGCGCCTCGCCGAGCTCCAGGTGGTCCTTGGGCTCGAAGCCCTCGGCCGCGAAGTCGCGCGGGGCGCCGATCGTCTCGCGTACGACGAAGTCTTCCTCGCCGCCGACGGGGACGTCGGGGTGGACGATGTTGCCGAGCTGGAGCAGCAGCCGCTTGGACTCCTCGGCGGCCTTGTCCTGTTCGGCGTCGGCGGCCTTGACGGCGGCGGAGAGGTCGCCGGCCTTCTTCAGCAGCTCGGCCTTCTCGTCGCCGGAGGCCTTCGGGATGAGTTTGCCGAGCGACTTCTGCTCGGAGCGGAGTTCGTCGAAGCGGACGCCGGACGACCTGCGCCGTTCGTCGGCGGAGAGGAGGGCGTCGACGAGGGCGACGTCCTCTCCACGGGCGCGCTGGGAGGCGCGCACACGGTCGGGGTCCTCACGGAGCAGGCGAAGGTCAATCACCCCACCAGGCTACCTGCGCCCGCTTCCGCCGATCGACTTGATATCGCATTGCGTGGCGCTTTGCCCGTAATGCCCAAATTGGGAATGGTGAAGGACGGCCGCCCCGGAGCCTGCGGCGCACGTCAATAAAACAGGCACTATTCCCTGAAACAGGGCACTTTCCGGGCACCCCCTTGACGCTTTTTCCTTGCGGGAAGCGGGAGTTGGCGACCCCGTTGTCCACAGGAATGGGCGGGCCCGGTGACTTATCCACAGGCTGTGCGAAAGATCTGTGGATGCCGGAGAAGATCATTCCGAAAGGCGCGTGAAGGGCGAGTGATTCCCGGTTCAAACCCCCTTCACACGCTCATTCGGGTGGGAATTACTCGCTCTAAAGAGTCGATCAATGGAATTGGGGTGACAGAGCCCGACCTGCCGCCCTGTGAACAGAAGGGAGCCCTCTGAGCAGATTTGTCGACGATGTCGGGGTACGTTGTCGACTTGTCCCCAGGTCGAGAAGCGCGCCTGTGGACAACTTCTGTGGATAACCTGAATCTCCAGGCAGGACCAGCAGCCGGAGGCACGCAGGGCCCGTCAGGCCCGCCCGTCCTGGCTCCGCGCCAGCCAGTCGGCGGCCGCCACGAACTCCGCGTCCGAGGTGCCCGGCCGCAGCGCCCGCACGTCATCGACCGCCACACCGGCCCGCGGATACGACCCGAGGAACCGCACCTTCGGGCAGATCCGCTTGAGCCCCATCAGTGCCTCGCCCACCCGCCGGTCCGAGATATGGCCCTCGGCGTCCACGGCGAAGCAGTAATTGCCGATACCCGCACCGGTCGGCCGCGACTGAATCAGCATCAGGTTGACCCCGCGCACCGCGAACTCCTGGAGCAGTTCGAGCAGTGCGCCCGGGTGGTCGTCGCCCAGCCAGAGGACCACCGACGTCTTGTCCGCCCCGGTCGGCGCCGCCGGCCGCGCGGGCCGCCCCACCAGCACGAAGCGCGTCTGCGCGTTCACCGCGTCATGGATCTCGGTGACCAGCGGCTCCAGGCCGTACTTCGCCGCCGCGAACTCACCCGCGAAGGCCGCGTCGAACCGGCCCTCCTGCACCAGCCGCGCGCCGTCCGCGTTCGAGGCCGCCGATTCCCACAGCGCGTCCGGCAGGTTCGCCGCCATCCAGTTGCGCACCTGCGGCTGGGCGGCGGGGTGCGCGGTGACCGTCTTGATGTCGGAGAGCTTCGTGCCGGGACGCACCAGCAGCGCGAAGCTGATCGACAGCAGCACCTCGCGGTAGATCATCAGCGGTTCACCCGACGCCAGCTCGTCGAGGGTGGCGGTGATCCCGCCCTCGACGGAGTTCTCGATCGGTACGAGCGCGGCCGCCGCCTCACCGTTGCGCACGGCGTCGAGTGCGGCCGCCACGGACACCATCGGGGCCAGTTCCCGGGTGGCGGCCTCAGGGAGCGTACGGAGGGCGACCTCGGTGAAGGTGCCTTCGGGACCGAGATAGGCATAGCGCGTTGCCGACATACGGTCACCTTAATGCGCCGTACGGGAGGGCCGTATTAATGCGCCGTACGGGACGGCCGTGCGGAACGCGGACTCCCGGCTGTCAGGACTCCAGGAGCCGCTGTCCCACGTACTCCCCGTCCCGCGCCCCGCCCGGCACCGCGAACAGCCCGCTCGCCTCGTGCCGGATGAACGGCGAGAGCGCGTCCCCCCGGTCGAGCTTGCGCTGCACCGGCACGAAGCCGCGCAGCGGGTCCGCCTGCCAGCAGATGAAGAGCAGTCCCGCGTCGGGCGTGCCGTCCGCACCGATCCCGTCGTGGTACGAGAACGGCCGTCGCAGCATCGCCGCGCCGCCGTTCTGTTCGGGCGCGGAGATACGGGCGTGCGCGTTCGACGGGATGACCAGCTTGCCCTCAGGGCCGGTCTTGTCCAGGTCGAGCTCGGTGGTCTCGCTGCCGCCTGTCAGCGGGGCTCCGTCGCTCTTCTTCCGTCCGATGACCCTTTCCTGTTCGCCGCGCGCGAGCTTCTCCCAGTCGTCGAGGAGCATCCGGATGCGGCGTACGACGGCGTACGAGCCGCCCGCCATCCACTCGGGTCCCTCGGCTCCCCCGTCGGCCGGTACGAAGATCCGCTGGTCGAAGTCGGCGTCGGACGGCTTGGGGTTGCCCGTACCGTCGATCTGTCCCATCAGGTTGCGGGCGGTCATGGGTTGTGCGGTCGCACCCGGGGAACGGTTGAAACCGTTCATCTGCCACCGCACCCGGGCGGCGTCACCCGCCTCGCGCTGGATCGTGCGCAGGGCGTGGAAGGCGACCAGTGCGTCGTCGGCGCCGATCTGCACCCACAGGTCGCCGTTGCTGCGCCGTGCGTCGAGGTGGTCGGAGGAGAAGTCGGGCAGCGGGTCGAGCGCGGCGGGGCGCCGGCCGTTCAGTCCCGTACGGGCGAAGAAGGTGCGGCCGAAGCCGAAGGTGACGGTCAGCGAGGAGGGTCCGGCGTCCAGCGCCACTCCCGAGTCGGTGTCCCCGAACGGCTCGCCGGCCATCATCGTGCGCGCGGCGGCCGACCAGCGGCGCAGCAGCGCCGCGGCCTCCTTGCGTCCGGCGCCGGGTGCGAGGTCGAAGGCGACGAGGTGGCCGCGGGCCTGGAGGGGTGTGGTGATGCCGGCCTGGTGTTCGCCGTGGAAGGGGGCGGCGGTCGAGCCGACGGACGCCAGCGCCTTCGCGTCCGGGGACGCGCCGGAGCCGGTGGCCGCGGCGTACACGCCCGCGCCGCCGGCGCCGCCGAGCACGAGGCCGGCGGCGCCGGTCGCGCCCGCGGTGGCGAGCAGCCGCCTCCTGGAGATGTCGTTGTCGCTCACGCCGTTGTCGCTCACGCCGGTCAGCCGATCTTCACGTTCTTCTTGACGGTCACTTGGTCGATGTCGGAGGTGCGTACGGTCACTTCGACCTCCCACGTCCCCGGCATGGGGATCTGCACCCCGTTCGCGCTCCAGTGTCCGGTGGCGATGCGGTCGGGGGTGGCGGGCAGCGGCCCGATCTCCTTGGCGTTGTTGGTGAACGCGACCTTCACTTCGGGTGCGTCCATGGCGCGCCCGTTGGGCCGCTCCAGCCAGAGGTGCAGGGTGTTGCTGCCCGAGCGCGCGGGGTCGAGTTCGACCCTGGCGGTGCCCTTGCCGTCCTCGCCGCCCGTGTCGAAGGGGATACGGACGTCGACCGGGTCCGTGGGGGCGGCGGTGGCCGTCTCGCCGCTCCCGGCCTCCTTCATCTCGGTGCGTCCGGGTTCGGTGCTGGTCAGTACGGTCGTCACGGCCAGCAGCACGACGGCGACCGCGGCCTCCGCGAGCACGGAGCGCCGCAGCCCGAGGCGCTGGGGGTCGGCGTCCCGTACCCGCTTGACGCGTGCGGTGGCCACCGCGGCCCTCTGCCGGGCGAGCTGGGCGGCCCGCGCGGGGTCTTCGGGCACGGTGACGGGCTCGGGCTCCTCGGCGGTGTCCTGTGTCTCCTCGCCGGGTGCGGCGGTCTCCGCCCGCTCCTGCTCCTCGGGCGCCGTGTTCTCGGCCAGCCGCCCGGTCCAGCGCCGGGAGAACCACGCGATGCCGACGAGGACGGCGACGAGTCCGATCTTGACGAGCAGCAGTTGCCCGTACGCCGTCCCGGTCAGCGCCGACCAGGAACCGACCTGCCGCCAGGACTGGTAGGTCCCGGTCGCGGCGACCACGGCGACGCTCGCGAAGGCGACGCGGGAGAACTTCCGTACGGCGGTACGTTCGATGCCGGGCACCCGGTAGAGCGCGATGAGCAGCGCGGCGAGGCCGCCCAGCCAGGTCGCGGCGGCCAGCAGGTGCAGTACGTCGACGGGCATGGCGATGCCGGGCTGGAGGCCGGTCGACGCGTGCTCGGAGAGCGCCCAGGTGGCCGCGATGCCGGCGGCCAGGACCGCGCCGCCGAGGGCTAGCCCGAAGGTGAGGTCCTTTTTCTCGCTCGCCTCTTTCTCGTCCAGCGGGGTGTCCTTCTTCGCGTACGCGCCGAACAGCACGGCGACGAAGAGTGCGGCCGCGCCGAGCAGCAGCAGCCGTGAGACGAGTGAGGCCCCGGTCTTGGTTTCCAGTACGGCTTTGAGCCCGCTCAGGTCGAAGGCGTCCGCGAGTTTTCCCGACCCTGTGTAGGGGGCGCGCAGCAGCAGCATCGCCAGTGTTGACGCGGTGAGGGTGATCCAGCCCTGTACGACGAGGCGCTGGAGGGGCCGTTCTGCGGCGCCGCGCTGCCAGCAGGCGAGGATGAAGGCTGCTCCGCCGACGAGCAGGATGAAGCCGGCGTACGCGGTGTAGCGGGCGATGCCGTAGAGCGCGCCGACGAGGCCGCCGCCCGCGGGCTGTTCGGGCAGGGCGACGGTGGTCTTGGAGGGGGCGCCGATGGAGAAGGTGAAGGCGCCGGAGATGGGGTGGCTGTCGGCGGATACGGCCTGCCAGGCGACGGTGTACGTGCCGTCGGGCAGTCCGGTGTGCAGGCGGACGCCGTACTGGACGACGCTTCCGCTGCTCATGTCGCGTACTTGACCGGTGTCGGAGCGTTTCCCGCTCGGTTGCAGAACGCGGATCGAGTCGTCCCCGAGCGCGATCTTTTCGGAGAACGTGAGGGTGATGTGTCTGGGCGCGGTGGCGACGACCGCCCCGTCCTTCGGGTCGCTTCCCGTGAGCGCGGCGTGCGCGGACGCGGGTGCGGCTCCTGCGAGCAGTGTGCCGAGGAGTGCCGTGGTGATGAGCAGCAGCCTGATCACTGCGGCTGCTCCGAAGCGCGGGGCGGTTGCCGGCATGGTGGGTCAGTCCCTCACTGCTTCTTGGGGTTGTGGGTGGACTCCTTGACGGGAAGGTCGGTCTTGATCGGGCCGGTCTTCTCGAAGTGCAGTTCCACGGACACCGTGTCGCCCTGTCTGGGCTTCTTTTTGAGCTTCAGGAACATCAGGTGGTTCCCGCCGCGCTCCAGATCCAGTTCGCCGTTGGCGGGGATGTCGAAGGACGTGACCTCGCGCATCTTCTGGTTCTTGGTCTCGTGGATCTGGACCTCGCCCGCGATGTCGCTGGTGACGGAGGTGAGCTTGTCCGCGATGTCGCTGTCGTTCTTGACGGTGAGGAAGCCGGCGGCCATGTCGTCCATCACGGGTTCCGGCATGAACGCCCCGCTGACCTTCAGTTCGGGCTTGTCGTCGCTCGTGGAGGAGCAGCCCGCCAGTGCGAGGCCGGCGGCCAGGACTGTGGCCGTCGCGAGGGTGGTGGTGGGGCGGCGGCGGTTCACGGGTTCTGCCCCTTGATGAGCTTGGGGAGGTCCTTGGTGTAGTCCTCGGCCGTGGTGTCCTCGCTGTACAGGACGTATCCGGCGTCGGTCTTCGGGGAGAACGCGATGACCTGCGCGCCGTGCATGGAGACGACGGAGCCGTCCTTCTCCTTCTTGGGCGGGTCGATGCCGATGCCCATCTGGCGGGCGCCGGCCTGGATGGTCGGGAAGTCGCCGGTGAGTCCGGTGAAGGTGGGGTCGCCCGCGCCCTTGAGCCACTTGCCGAGCGCCTCGGGGGTGTCCCGTTCGGGGTCGGTGGTGACGAAGACGACCTGGAGCTTGTCCCGGTCGGCCTGGGGGAGTTTCTTGGAGGCGATGGCGATGTTGCTCATCGTCAGCGGGCACACGTCGGGGCAGTTGGTGTAGCCGAAGTAGATGAGCGTCGGCTTGCCCTTGGTGCGCTCCCGCAGGTCGTACTTCTTGCCGTGGGTGTCGGTGAGGACGAGGTCCGGCTTCTTGAACGGCCGGTCGAGTACGGTCGCGGCCTTGTCGTTCATGTCGGCGGAGACGTCGGTGACGGGCTTGGAGCCGCTGTCTGTCTTGTCGCCGCCGCACGCGGACAGGGTGAGCGCGGCTGTGGCGACGAGCGCCACGGCGAGCGCGTTCTTCTTGCGCATGGAGGTAGGTCCCGGTGTTCCGTTGAGGGGGTGGGGCGTCAGGACGTGCGGCGGCGGCCGGCGAGAACGCCGAAGGCCACGCCCGCGACGCCCACGATGATGCCGAGGACGGCGAGGACGCGGGCGGTGGTGTCGCTGCTGGTGGTGTCGCCGGCGGCCGCCGTCTCGTTCTTGTCGGCGTCGTGGCCGGCCTTGGCGGTGTCCGCTTCCTTGCCGGTGGCGCCGTGGTGGTCACCGCCGGTGGGCTCGGTCAGCTTGAGTACGGGCGCGGGCGACTGCGGCTCCTCCTCGCCCTCCTTGGGCTCTTCGATCCAGCGGACGACTTCCTTGTTGTCGTACGTCTGGAGGGCCTTGAGGACGAGCTGGTCGGCGTCCTCGGGGAGCTGTCCGAGGGTGAGCGGGAACTGCTGGAACTCGCCGGGTCCGATCTTGCCGCCGCTCCAGGTGATCTTGGAGACGGCTTCGTTGATTTCCTTGCCGTGGACCTTGAGCGGCTTGTCGAGCTTGGTCTTGGTGACCTCGGTCTTCCAGCCGGGCACGGGCTGCGGCATGACGGACGACAGCGGGTGGTCGGTGGGGAAGGACACTTCGAGCTTGACGGTCGACGCGTTGTCCCGCTCGTTGGGCACCTTGACGTTGACGGTGGCGTAGCCGCCCTTTTCGGCGGGGCCGACGGGCTGTACGCCGACGTGCGCGAAGGCCGTTCCCGCGCACAGCAGGACGGACGCGGCGGCGGCACCGGCGGCAGAGACGACGGACATACGGGTGACGTTCATGCGGGGAACACTCCACGGCAGAGGTGAATGACGCTCCGGTGCGCGGGTGCGCACCGGCATCGCGGCGCCGCTCCCGTGGTGTTGCGTGTGTTACGCCGGGGAGTGCGCCGCGTCAGGCTGCGAGAACGAGCGCCGCCGTGGGCGGTCCGCGCCTGATCACTGTGTGCTGGAGGGCTTCCCCGGCGGGCCGCAGGGAGGTGACGAAGGGGGTGTGCCCGGGGCGCGGCCGGCGCGCGGGTGCTGCGGGGAGCGGGCCGGCGTTCAGCGACCGTACGAGCGCCAGTGCGGCGCGCAGCGACCGTACGAGCGCGCCTTCCGCGACGCCGTGGGCCGACAGCAGGACCAGCCGGGTCAGTGCCGTCTCTCCGCGCCGCAGGAGCCACCCGGTCGCGACGGCGGCCAGCAGGTGGCCGAGCAGCATGGGGAGGGTGGGCAGCAGTCCGGCGGCCGGTTCGGCGGCGCCGGTGTGGTGGGACGCCGCGCGCGCGAGGTGCTGCTGCGCCGCGTGTACGGACGCGGGGTCGATGCCCGCTTCGGTGATGATGCGGCGTGCTTCGGTGGTGCTGAGCGGCAGTGCGCCGGCGCCGCACACGAGTTTCGCGGCGAAGGCGCGCAGTGAGGTGTCGGTGGCCGCGCTTTCGAGGGCCGGGCTGTGCTGGCCGAGTCCGAACAGGGCGTGCAGGGCGAGCTGTCCGCAGGCCAGTGCGGTGGCGATGGCGGGCATGGAGCGCGCGCGTCCGGCGAGTGGTGCGACCAGGCCGAATACGGCGGCGGCGCCGAGTGCCAGCGTCCACCAGGGGACGGTGGCGCAGGACGCCATGACATGTCCGGTCGCGGACAGCACGACACAGACCGCGGTGAACACCGCGGTCCTGAGCAGCCGCAGACGGGCTCCGGCGTGTGCGACGGACGTAGACATGGCCTCGACATCATCGCATTGCGTCTGCGGCATTCCTACGGCAGGTCCGGGAGCGTATACACCGGCGTAAGGAGTGGGCGCGTCGGCCGAATGAGGGCAATCACGTTCACTCCAGGCTTATGAGGGGTTGCTTGCGGCAATACGTATCCGTATGTCGAGCCGCAGCCAGGAGGCTGGAGCATGAGCATCTGGTGGTCTCTCCACTTGCGGCGCGAAGCCGCGAGCGTCCCGCTCGCCCGGCGCCTTCTGCTCGGCACCATGGAGACGGCGGGGGTGGATCCGGACATCTCCTACGACCTGTCGGTCGCGCTCAGCGAAGCGTGCGCGAACGCGGTGGAGCACGGCGGGGACGAGCATTCCGGGACGCCTTGCGAGGAATATCGCGTGACCGCTTATCTGGACGGCGAGAAATGCCGTATCGAGGTCGCCGACTCCGGGCCGGGATTTCCCCCTTCACGGCGGGGGTATCGCGCCGCACCGCGTCCCGCGAGCACCTCGGCGGAGAGCGGGCGGGGGCTGTGTCTGATCGAGCAGCTGGCCGACCACGTGCATTTCCGGAACAGGCCGGGGCACGGCGCCGTGGTCAGTTTCGACAAGATCCTCAAATGGCGCGAGGGCGCGCTGCTCAAGGTGTCCTGAAGGCCTTGAGCGGCACGCCCTCGCGGGTGTGGTTCCGGTGGGCGTTGTACGTCAGGCCTGCTTGACCCGCGCCATCCAGGCTTCGACCTCGTCCGAGCGGCGGGGCAGCGCGGCCGACAGGTTCAGGTTGCCGTCGTCGGTGACGAGGATGTCGTCCTCGATCCGTACGCCGATGCCGCGGTACTCCTCGGGCACGGTGAGGTCGTCGGCCTGGAAGTACAGGCCGGGCTCGACGGTCAGGCACATGCCGGGCTCCAGGGTCCCGTCGGCGTACGTCTCGCGGCGGGCGGCGGCGCAGTCGTGGACGTCCATGCCGAGCATGTGGCCGGTGCCGTGCAGGGTCCAGCGGCGCTGGAGGCCGAGTTCCAGGACCTTCTCGACGGGGCCTTCGACGAGGCCCCACTCGACGAGCTTCTCGGCGAGGACGCGCTGTGAGGCGTCGTGGAAGTCGCGGTACTTGGCGCCGGGCCTGACGGCGGCGATGCCGGCTTCCTGTGCCTCGTACACCGCGTCGTAGATCTTGCGCTGGAGGTCGTTGAAGGTGCCGTTGATGGGCAGGGTGCGCGTGATGTCGGCGGTGTAGAGGGTGTGGGTCTCCACGCCGGCGTCGAGCAGCAGCAGGTCGCCGGAGCGTACGTCGCCGTCGTTGCGCACCCAGTGGAGAGTGGTGGCGTGCGGTCCGGCGGCGCAGATGGAGCCGTAGCCGATGTCGTTGCCCTCGACGCGGGCGCGCAGGAAGAAGGTGCCTTCGATGTAGCGCTCGCTGGTCGCCTCGGCCTTGTCGAGGATCTTGACGACGTCCTCGAAGCCGCGGACGGTCGAGTCGACGGCCTTCTGGAGTTCGCCGATCTCGAAGTCGTCCTTCACGGCGCGGGCCTCGGAGAGGTAGACGCGCAGTTCCTCGTCGCGCTCGGCGGTGACCTTGTCGGTCAGCGCGGCTTCGATGCCGGCGTCGTGTCCGCGGACGTTGCGGACGGGTCCGGTGGCTTCCTTCAGCGCGGCGGCCAGCTCGCGGACGTCCTTGGCGGGGATCCCGAGGAGCTGCTCGGCCTCGCTGAGGGAGTGGCGGCGCCCGACCCACAGCTCGCCCTGGCCGTCGAGCCAGAATTCGCCGTTCTCGCGGTTGGAGCGGGGCAGCAGGTAGATCGTCGCGTCGTGGCCGCCGTCCCTCGGCTCCAGTACGAGGACGCCGTCCTGGGTCTGGTCGCCGGTGAGGTAGGCGTATTCGGTGGAGGCGCGGAAGGCGTACTCGGTGTCGTTGGAGCGGGTCTTGAGGTTGCCCGCGGGGATCACCAGGCGCTCGCCGGGGAAGCGGGCGGAGAGCGCGGCGCGGCGGTCGGCGGTGTGGCCGGCCTGTGCGATCGGCGCGAGTCCGTGCAGTTCGGTGTCGGCCCAGCCGGTCTTCATGTTCTCGGCGAGCTCGTCGGAGACGCCCGGGTACAGGCCGTTCTTCCGCTGCTTGATCGGCTCTTCGGTCTCTTCCGGGGTCTCCGGCATGAGCTCTTCGGACACGACTGTCTCCTCGATACGACGCTGGACCGCCCTCCATCGTATGTGCGAGGCGAAGACGGCCCAGGGCCTTGTGGACAACTGTGAGGAATCAGTCGAACCGCGCGGCGAGCAGCACGATGTCGTCCGCCGAGTCCGCCGTGTCGGCGCCGTTCGGCAGCAGGGTGCGCAGTACGTGGTCGGTGATCGCTTCCGGGTCGTTCCTGACGGTCCTGGGCACGCTGGCGGCGGCCGCGTGCAGCCGTGCGAAGGCACGGTCCATGGGGTCGCCGGTGCGCTGGAGCAGCCCGTCGGTGTAGAGCAGCATCGTTTCGCCGGGTGCGGGTGACAATTCCACGCTCGGCGCTTCCCAGCAGGACAGCATGCCCAGTGGCGCGGAGAGGGAGGTCTCGACGTATTCGGTGCGCCGGTCGCCGACGATCAGTGGGGGGCTGTGTCCGGCGCCGGCCAGCACGATCTTGCGCCGGGCGGGTTCGCAGTACGCGAAGAGGGCGGTGGCCGACCTGGCCGGTTCGGTGAGCCGCAGGAGCAGTTCGAGGTCGGAGAGTACGGCGACGGGGTCCTCGCCCTCCATGACGGCGTACGCCCGGAGGCTGGCCCGCAGCCGTCCCATCGCGGCGAGCGCGCTGGGGCCCGATCCCGAGACCGATCCGACGGCGAGCCCGAGAGCGCCTTCGGGAAGTGGCAGGGCGTCGTACCAGTCGCCGCCGCCGTGGGGTCCGGTGCGGTGGCGGGCGGCGAGCTGTACTCCGGGGACGCGGGGCAGTCTGCTGGGGAGCAGTTCCCCGGCGACCGTCGCCACTTGTGCGCGGGCGTGTTCCAGTTCCAGCAGGCGGGCCAGGTGTTCGGCGGCGTAGCGCGCGTAGAGGCCCGCGAGGTGGCGCCGGCGTTCGGCGGGTTCGGCCGGTTCGTCGTACAGCCAGA
Organism: Streptomyces sp. ISL-99; assembly: GCF_018614005.1. Classification (NCBI taxonomy): domain Bacteria; kingdom Bacillati; phylum Actinomycetota; class Actinomycetes; order Kitasatosporales; family Streptomycetaceae; genus Streptomyces; species Streptomyces sp. ISL-99. The sequence goes on along the minus strand of NZ_JAGGPC010000023.1, from coordinate 73,032 downwards.
CGGCGGCACCGAGCCGCCCGGATGTTTCGGTGGTCAGGGGCAGGGCGTAACTGGCGGCGTATCCGAGGCGTGCGGCGACTTCGCGGTGGCGCGGGTCGAGTCCGGCTTCGCCGAGGAGGTCGGGGTGGGCGATCTCGCTGGGGTGGGGGCTGCCGGGAAGCCCGTCGAGGAGCCGTCCGTACGACGTGGAGCCGCGCGGCACGGTCTCGATGTGGCCGAGGTCGGCGCGGGCGAGGCCGAGGCCGACGGTGGTGGGCGGGCCGAGTTCGTCGGCCGGTTCGAGGACGACGAGGCCGCGGCGGGCGCCCACGAGGGCGGCGCCGGCGCGGAGCAGTTCGTGCAGTGCGCTGTCGAGGGTGTGGGTGCGGACCAGGCGCTCGGTGAGTTCGTGGAGGGTGGTGAGGTCGGAGACCCAGCCCGCGAGCCGGTCCTGAAGCACCGCGCCGGCAGCGGCGGATGGGACAGGGGGAGACGGATGGGGCGCGACAGTGTGCGCGGGGGGAGGAACCACTGGATCGATTCCAGCCACTTTCGGCACGTGCGGGGCGCTCATGATCGCGGGCTTTCCCGCTGGTGCGTTTTGCTCAATAGCATCGCAAACCCCCATGTCATTCTGCGCCGCTATCAATGCATCCACATGTACACGTACAAGTAAGGGGATGTCCAGCATTGTCAACGTGGGACTCTTGGTGTCTGTGGGATAGCCAACTTGGCCTAAAAATGCCACACGCGGCAGCAATTTGCGGTCGACTGAGGGCGCTCGACAGCGCGTCATATCGACCGCGCTGGGTACCTAATCGGTGATGGTCAGGGGCAGTTGGGACCGCCCGGAACCTGGCGGCGGGCCTGGGCGTCTTAACCGCCGTGGGCCGCGTCCCATCCCCGAGTAGCGGGACAGCACCACTACGGATCTACTTCGGATCAGTTCAGCGCCATGTGTGCGCCACCCTCCGCTACGTTTCACGCCCGGCCCCAACGGGCTGCCCGTGCCGCAGGCTGAAAAATGCGGCGATGCACCACCAGTACGCAGCCAGTACGTGACGTGCACGCTCAGTGAAGATATGCACACATGGTGTGATATGGACCTCGGCGTTCAACGGAAAGGAACGAGCGCTCATGCGCGAGATCCCCGGAAAGCGACGCGGGCTCCTCCGGTTCCGGCGAGGTGAGGGGCCTGCCCAACTCGGCGCGGCGCTGACCTGTGCCACCGCCTGGCAGTGGCCCGTGCTCCCCGGAGTGGGCCTGAAACCATCCCATGGCCGCGGCAGAGGCAGCGGCGGCGGCCCGGGACAGAGCTGTGCCTGCCCCGATCCCGAATGCGTGGTTCCCGGCGCGCACCCCTTCGACCCGGGCGTTCTGGCCGCCACCACCGACGAACGCATGATCCGCTGGTGGTGGACCAACCGGCCGACGGCGCCGGTCGTGCTGGCCACCGGCGGAGCAGCGCCGTGCGCGATCAGCCTCCCCGCGGTCGCCGGCGCGGTGGCGCTGACAGCGCTCGACGGCATGGGTATGCGCCTGGGCCCGGTCGTCGCGACCGCGACCCGCTGGTCGCTGCTGGTCGCCCCGTACTCCCTGGAGCGGCTCGGCGAGCTGCTGTACGCCAAGGACCGGGTGCCCAGTTCGCTGCGGTTCCACGGGCAGGGCGGCTATCTGGTGCTTCCGCCCTCGGAGACGGGAGCCGGGCAGGTGTGGTGGGAGCGGGCGCCGTCCTTCCCGGGCTCTGGGCTCCGTCCGGGCAGGGCAGAGCCCATCACCGGTTCGGCCGCACCCTGGCTGCCGGATGTCGAGGCGGTCGTGGACGCGCTGGTCGCGGCGAGCAACGGCGCACCGGACGGCGGCAGCCGGCTCGCGTACTGAGTACGCGTTCCCGGGACGCGACAGCCGGCGGCGGCGGTCTTCTTCACGAAGACGCCCCGCCGGCTCACTCGTACGGGTGTGAGGGGGCCGGTGTTGCGAGGCGACCGGGCGCGGCTCCCGTGCCGGGGGGCATCCGTCGATATCTTCGGCCCACCGTCAAGAATTTCCGGCAGCCGACAGGTGGGACCGCCTTGAACCTCCGCATGACCGGGCTCGCGGCCGTCGTGGTGTTCACCGTCCTGCTGCCGCTGGCCGGCGCGTCCGCGGAACCCGAGCCCGTGCCCGCACCCGACGACGCCAAGGCGGCTCCCGCGACCGCTGCCGGGAACGCCCCTTCGTCAGCCCCCGACTCTGCCCCCGCCCCTGCCTCTGTCCCTGCCTCTGTCCCTTCGCCCGTCTCCTTGGGCGACGCGTCCGCGCAGTGCGGTCCGGAGCTCAGCTCCCCGGAAGGCGTCGAGGGCCAGACCTGTGTACTGACCGAGCGCGGCAGCACGTGGGCGCGTACGTACTACCGCAATGCGACGGGGGCGGAACTCCGAGCCGTACTCACCCTGATGGGCCCTGCCGACAGGACCGTTCAGATGCATTGCGCGGTGAGCGCGGAGGACGAACCAGGGGTGTGCGAAACACCGCGTGAGCCTTCGCGCGGAAAAGCCGGTGAATATTCGGCGGTGTCGGAGTTCGCCGCGGCGGGAGACGGGCCGTTGCTGCTGCGCTCCGGCAGCAACTCGGCTGCGCCTGCGCCCCGTTGACCGGTCGGTGCGACACCTGACGGGCCGGGGCGGGGATAAGAAAGACCCGGCCGCTGGCGACGGGGGATGCACCAGCGACCGGGCACTTAGAACGGTAACAAGAGATCTGCGGTTGGCAAATTCGATCTCCCTTATTCAGACAGGGATTTACCTGCCGATACGAGGGTTGTGACCGGAGTCACCGATCGACTGACAGAAACTGCCGCCGTCAGCTGAGCGTCACCTGCCGGTTGGTGAGACCGCCCCGCGCGCGGCGCTCCTCCGAGGTCAGCGGCGCGTCGGAGGCCAGAGCCGCGGCGAGCCGTTCGGCGAACTGAGCGGCGGGCTTCTCGACGTCCTGCGCCCCTGTCCCGCTCGGCAGGTCCCAGACCGGAACCATCAGGCCGTGCGCGCGGAAGGAGCCGACGAGACGGGTGCCTTCGCCGAGGGATGACGTACCGGCGGCGTGCAGCCGCGCGAGCGCGTCGAGGAGCTGGTCCTCGGCGTACGGCATGACCCAGCGCAGGTGGTTCTTGTCGGGCGTCTCGCACCAGTACGCGGCGTCGACACCGGTCAGCCTGACGGTGGGGATCGCGGCGGCGTTGGCGCGCTCCAGGGAGGCGCTCACCTCGGGCGTCGCGTTCTCCGCGTCGGGGACCCAGAACTCGAAGCCGGTGTGCACGTCGGGCTCGAAGGGTGCGTCCGCGTCGAGCAGGTCCTGGAGGCGCGGACCGTCCGCCGGGACGCGCTCCGCCGCGACCGGCGTACCCGGCTTGGCGGTCAGCGCGCGCAGCAGGGTGTCCGCGAGGTCGCGGCTGAGGTCACCGGAGGGGGTGTCGTTCTGCAGGCCGAGCAGGACGGAGCCGTCGTCGCGGCGCAGGGCGGGCCAGGCCATCGGCAGTACGGTCGCCAGCGTGACGGAGGGGACGCCGTCGGGCAGCCCGTCCTTCAGCGTCAGCGCCGCCGTGGCGGCGGGCACCAGCTCGCGCAGGGCGACCCAGTCGCTCTCACCGGCCAGGCCCTCGAAGGGGCGCTGGACCAGTTCGGTGACGGCGTGCGCGGCCGCACGGCCGTGGCATGCCTTGTAGCGACGGCCGGAACCGCACGGGCAGGGCTCGCGGGCCCCTACGACCGGCACCTCCCCGTCGGCCACCTGAGCCTGCGGCTTGGTACCCCTTGCGGGCTGGGGGCGCTTCTTGGCCATGGCTTGGCTTCTCCCGTTCACGGCAGTGCTGTGTCGGGCGCGAGCCTAGCCGCTGAGCCCGCCCCTGCGAGGACCGGCCAAGCCGTACAAGGCCGGCGAAGTCGGACGACGTCAGCGAAGTGAAGTCAGAACGACGCCGGCGAAGTCAGAACGACGTCAGCGAAGTCAGTCGAGGTCTTCGAACGCGTCCGCGAAGTCCAGCCCGGAACCGGGGACCACGACGCGCGTGGCGAAGTCCTCGCGCCGGTGCCCCTCGGTGACGTCGACCCACACGGTGACCTCGCCGGTCGAGCTGTCCCGTACGCCCCAGTCCTGTGCCAGTGCCGTGATGATGTTGAGCCCTCGGCCGCCGCGCGCGGTGACCGAGGGCGTGGCCGGAACCGGTCGGGTCGGACCACCTCCGTCCGTCACCTCGACGGTCAGCCTGCCTGTTGAGTCGACGCGCCATGCGGCACGAATGTCACCGTCGCCGACCTCCGCCTGGCCCAGGGGCCTGCCGTGACGGCAGGAATTGCTGAGCAGTTCGGAAAGGATCAGTACGGCATCGTCGATGACCGAATCGGACACCCCGTTGATGCGCAGTTCGTCGCGCATACGGCGTCTTGCTTCGCCCACGCCCGCAGGGCCATGGGGTACGGCCATGCTCGACGACGTGGGCACTTCCCGTGCCACCACAAACGCCACCCCCGAGACCTCCTTCGCCCCACGCCACGGAGTGGATGCCCCAATGGCCTGGACCGGAAACCGGCCAGGCGCCGGTCAGTGACGCACTCGTAACGATCGAATGCGGCCCGAACGCGCCGGTGCACTCCCTGTGGCGGCTGTTATGAGCGTCCCAGTTGGGACAAAACCTGCTTCGGGCGGTTTGTGATGATCGCTTCCACGCCGAGGCGCACGCAGAGATCGACGTCCTCGGGCTCGTTCACCGTCCAGACGTGCACGCGGTGGCCCGCGCGGTGCAGCCGCGCGATGTAACCGGGGTGGTTGCGGACGATCCGGATGCCGGGGCCCGCGATGTGCGAGCCGGCCGGGAGCCGTCCGTCGCGCAGGCGCGGCGAGACGAACTGCATCAGGTAGACCGTCGGGATGGCGGGCGCGGCGGCCGCCACCCGGTGCAGCGAGCGCGCCGAGAAGCTCATGATGCGTACGGGCGAGGGTTCGCCGGCCACGGGCGTGTCGAAGCCGAAGCGCTTCAGCAGGTGGAGCAGCCGTTCCTCGACCTGGCCCGCCCAGCGTGTGGGGTGCTTGGTCTCGATGGCCAGCTCGACGCGGCGCCCGGCGTCCGAGACCAGTTCGAGGAGGCGCTCCAGCGTGAGTACGGAGGTGAACTCGCCAGGGCTGTGTCCGCGCGCCGGGTCCCAGTCCGGCGATTCCTCGCTGTCCCGCCAGGAGCCGAAGTCGAGGGCGGCGAGGTCGGCCAGTTCGAGGGCGGAGACGGCGCCGCGGCCGTTCGAGGTGCGGTTCACCCGACGGTCGTGGACGCAGACGAGGTGTCCGTCCGCGGTGAGCCGTACATCGCATTCGAGAGCGTCCGCGCCGTCCTCGATCGCCTTCATGTACGCCGCCAGGGTGTGCTCGGGGGCGTCCTCGGAGGCGCCGCGGTGAGCGACGACCTGGATGGTGTGCTGCCGTGCGTGAGTCACCGCGTCATGGTGTCACCGCGGATGGGTAGGCGGGAAAACGCGTCCCGGGAACGGACGGTCGGACCTTCTGGGGATGCGGCCGTTTTGTCCGGTGTAAAGGATGTTCCCTGGATGCACAGGAACCGCTTACGGTCCTCTGATGCGCGGTGGGAAAAGCTGACAGCGGACACTTGCACAGTGGTGACAGTAGTGACAGTGGTGACGTTGACCGAGACCGACGTGGGACCGAGGAGAAGAGAGCTGTGAGCACCGAGAACGAGGGCACTGCGGTTCCGGCCGCCCCTTCAGCACCTCCCGTGCCGGTGGCCGCTCCCGGGCCCGCCTCCGACTCCACGGGTACGAATCCGGCGGACCCCGGCCAGGAGCCGGCGTCCCCCACCCCTGCCCAGCCCGTACACAACCCCACCACGCAGGGACAGGCGACGCCCGAGCCTCAGCCGGGCTACATGCCGGTCCCGCAACCGCAGTCTTCGCAGGCAGCCGGGCCGGGGGCCCCCGCTCCCGCCACGGCCACAGGCGGCGCCGGATGGCCGCCGCCCCCGCCCGCTCACCCCTACGGCGGCGGTGGCAGCGGCGACGGCGGCGGCCCCGCGTGGGGCGCGCACATGGCGCCCGTACCTCACGCTCACCGCAGGAAGCGCGCCGGCGGCCTGGTCGCCGGAGTGCTGGCCGCCGCACTGGTCGCGGGCGGTGTCGGCGGTGGCATCGGGTACTGGGCCGCCGAGCGCAACGACAGCCCGACCGACTCGACCACCGTCTCCGCGTCCGGTGACACGAAGGACTTCAAGCGCGACGCGGGAACCGTAGCGGCGGTCGCGGGCAAGGCGCTGCCGAGCGTGGTCACCATCGAGGCGCAGGGCGGCGACGGCGAGGGCGGCACGGGAACCGGCTTCGTCTACGACAAGGAAGGTCACATCGTCACCAATAACCACGTGGTGGCGTCCGCGGCGGACGGCGGCGAACTGTCGGTCACCTTCTCCAACGGCAAGAAGTACGACGCCGAGGTCGTCGGCCGCGCGCAGGGCTACGACGTCGCCGTACTGAAGCTGAAGAGCGCCCCTTCCGGCCTCGCCCCGCTGCCTCTGGGCGACTCCGACAAGGTCTCCGTCGGCGACTCGACGATCGCCATCGGAGCGCCCTTCGGCCTGTCGAACACGGTCACCACCGGCATCATCAGCGCCAAGAACCGCCCCGTGGCCTCGGGCGACGGCCAGAACAGCAAGGCGTCGTACATGAGCGCCCTGCAGACCGACGCGTCGATCAACCCGGGCAACTCGGGCGGCCCGCTGCTCGACGCGCGCGGCGCCGTCATCGGCATCAACTCGGCCATCCAGTCGGCCGGCACCGGCGGCTTCGGCCAGTCCCAGGCGGGCTCCATCGGCCTCGGTTTCGCGATCCCGGTCAACCAGGCGAAGACGGTCGCGGAGCAGCTGATCAAGACCGGCGAGCCGGTCTACCCGGTGATCGGCGCCACGGTCTCCATGGACCCGAAGAGCGACGGCGGCGCGGTCATCGCGGACCGCGGCACGGGCGGCACCGAGGCGGTCCCGTCGGACAGCCCGGCGGGCAGGGCCGGTCTGAAGGCGGGCGACGTCATCACCAAGCTCGACGACCGGGTGATCGACAGCGGCCCGACCCTGATCAGCGAGATCTGGACCCACAAGCCGGGCGACAAGGTCACGCTCACGTACGAGCGCGACGGCAAGACGTCGACAGCCGAAGTCACCCTGGGCCAGCGCAAGGGCGACGACAGCTGACCGGCTAGGCTGTTCCTCACGCCACCGCGTGCCGGTGACGCGAGGTGGGTTGCCCGAGCGGCCTAAGGGAACGGTCTTGAAAACCGTCGTGGCAGCGATGTCACCGTGGGTTCAAATCCCACACCCACCGCCCAGGTCAGCGTAGGTGCTGGTCAGAAGGGGTGTCTCCGAGACGGAGGCACCCCTTCTGCGTTCAGCCTGTCTCACCCTGTCTCGCCGGTATCCCACTGTTGACCAGCGTGTACGGCCAACCTGTGGCCAGGACTGGTGCTGGCCTTGCTGGCGGACATGGGTGATATGTCGAGTACGACGAACTCCGCGCTCGCTGCCCCCAGAAGATGGTGACGCTGCTAGACGGAATGAGCGGCTGGAGCCCGGACCGGCGCCGTGGTGAGCGGTCCTTCACCCTTTCCAGTTCGGTATGGGCTGCCGATGGGGCTTGGTGATCCGTTTGATCTCGTACTCTGCCTGCTTGTATGCCTGGCGTTCGGTAAGGGCAGTACCGCTACAGGCGAACTCGCCGGTACGGATGTTCATGACAGTGAAGCTCCACGGAGCCCAGAGCAATTGGGCGCCGATCGTCTTGGTAATTTTGGCCACCTCGATGATGAAGTCGCTTCGCGGTGCGTTGGGGTAGCGCTTCAGTCGGGTCATGATTGACCATCCTGTTTGGTGCTGTGTCTCCAGTATGCGCATGTATCCCACCCACCACGCAGGTCACCGTAAGAGCTGGTCAGATGGGGTGCATCTCGATGAGAAGCACCCATCTGCGTTCAGCCTGTGTCGCCGGTATCCCACTGTTGACAAGGGCTACGGCCAACCTGGGGCCAGGATCCGGAGAAGTCAGGGTGCCAGCCGTTCGTCCGCCTGCTCGGCAAAGCCCTGGTCGATCAGCTCGTTCATCCGGTCCTCCTCTCCGTCCAGCACCTTGGCGTAGTAGCGCTGAAGTACGGCGATGCTCTGCCCCGCCCGGCGGGCGGTCTCTGCCAGGCTCACCCCGGAGCGGAGCCAGAAAGACACACAGGCGTGCCGCAGGTCGTACGGGATATGCGCGAGCGGGGAGGCCACCTGAGCCGACGTGAGGGCGCGGCGGCGCGCTTCCTTCCATACGGCGCCGTACTCCTGCGAACGGACAGGGCCACCGCGCACGGCGCGGAAGAGACGGCCGTCGTCCCCTGTGCCGAACTGCTCGATGTGCTCACGCAGTAGCAGCACGAGGACGGGCGGAATCGGCACGCGGCGGACGGTCTTTCGCGCGCGGTGCTTGAGCCCGCGCTCTTCGTACGGCTTTCCGTCGTCGGTCCAGCCAGAGCCCACCTGCGGCCGGGCGCCCGAAAGGTCGAGTCGGCCCCATCCGCTCTCGGGAAGGGTGCACTGGTTGACGCTCAGCACGGAGACTTCCTCCGGCCGCATGGCGGCGTAGTACATGCACCCGAAGAACGCGGCCAGGTGCTCGCCCCGGTGCCCCTGGCCGCGCACGGCCAAAGCCTGCCCGAGTTGCCGGGCCAGCGTACGGCCCCCTGAACATGCCCGACCCCAACCCGAACAGGACACCGGCCAAAGCCGCTCCGGCCGACCGCGAGGTCAACGCGCGCGCCTATCGTCAACCGTTGGGACAGGGACGGGACTTGATGCGTGCTGGCCCTGACGCTGGAGGGCTGCGCCGAGGACGGAGACGTAACGGGAACGCTGTCAGGCGACAGCCGGAAGAGCCCGAAGCCGCTCGCGGAACTCCCGGACGGACGGCACCGTTGCGTGCGGCCCCAGATAGGCGCTGAACTTCGTCAACCGGACGTACGCTCGGTCGGAGCGGACGCGGCTCTCCAGCAGCTCCAGGCCGACGGTGGCGGCTTCCAACGCTCCGTCCAGGTCCCTGGCGGCCAGCCGCGCCGTGGCAAGGCGGCCGGAGCGCACGGCTCGGTCGCGCGGGACTGCCTGGTCCACTGCCACCGCGAGGGCGCTGGTGGCGCGTTCGGGGAAGCCGGAGCGCAGCATGATCTTGCCCTCGGTGGACTTGAGCTGGGCCTCGCCGTACCAGCCGAGCCAGTCGGGGCGGTCGCCTTCGCGGTGGGTGCCCCACAGGTCGTAGGCCCGGTTGAGGGACTTGCCAGCCGCCTCGTGTTGGGTGTCCCTGGAGAGGGCCTCGGCCTGGTGGAGGTAGAGGTACGAGGTCGCCGCCGGCGGTAGGGCCGACGGGGCGTTGCCGATGGCGGTGTCGATCAGATTCACGCGCGCGGCCGTGTCGCCCGAGTCGGAGATGTGGACGCCCATCTCGGCCAGGATGAAGGCGCCGAAGCCGTCGTCCTTGGCGCTGTGGGCGCTGCGGAGAGCACCGACGTAGTAGCGCTGGCCGAGGGAGCGGAGGCCCTTGTCGTAGGCCATCCATCCGGCCAGGTAGGACACCCGGGCTGCCGTGGCGTACAGGCGGTGTTCGATGGCGTCGGTGTAGCGCCCGTGGTCGAGGAGGGTGGTGATCAGCGCGAGGTCGCTGGTGGCCTGGTCCAGGAGGCGGGCGCCGCCCATCTGGTCGTCGAGCGAGCGGAGGGTGTCCACGCGCGCTTCGATGGTGGTCACCATCGCGTCGGTGACGCGGTCGCCGTCGAATGCCGAGGCGAACGCCTCTGGTGCGGCTGCCCAGTTGGCCGCGACACCCGTCAGCGCGGCGCCGGTGATGGACAGGAAGCCCCGACGATCCATGTGGCCACTCCTGACCAGATCAGCGAATACCTTCACGGTGCCGGCCGGAGTCCATGGGGCCGCCAGAGCCGTCGACTCCCAGGCAGGCAGCCATCGCGGCCAGGCCGCTGAGCGTACGTGGTCCTCGGGGACGCCCAGCAGGTCGGCGAGCACCTGTTGCGTGTCCGCGTCGGGCGCCTGTCCCTGCTCCCACTTCCACACCGTCGTCCGGTTGGTGGCCAGTGGTAGGCCCATCTCGGCACCGCGTTCGCGCATGCGCCGAGCTAACTCGGCCTTGCCCCAGCCCTTGCCTTCTCGCACGTAGGTCAGCGGATGCAGAGCCGTCGGGTCAGACATCCCACCCCTCCCCTCAGGTTGGTAGTCAGGAGGCTACTCCGCGTGCGAGAAACGGGGGTTTCTCTCGCTGGAGAAACCCCCGAGAAACGTTCCGAGCCCGTGGTCCACGGCCGTTCACTGGGTCTCACGCCGTTCGGAGCTGAGCACCTGGGTAAACCGGCTCCCCCCGCCCTGCTCCGGACGGCTCCCAGGACAGCAGCCCGTCATCGGCGTCCCTGACGTGGGTGACGGGCTGCACCAGCCCCGAGGAGGTCTTGATGAGCCAGCCTCTGCCCCTCCGCACGCCTGGTGCCAGCGGACGACAGCACACGGTTCCCGAGCCGCCGACCGGTCCGAGCCCGGCCCTCCGCGCCCGTGCCGAGTCTGGATGGGAGAAGTTCCTCCGCCGCGTGTCGAACGCCCGTGAGGAGTCCGAGCAGTGAATCCGGTCGACGCCGAAGGCCGGGAGGCCCACCCCCTCCTTCACTGCCTGGTCCGTGACGTCGCGAGCCGGGGTGAAGGTGAGCTGACGGCAGTCGTCCACGAGACGCACGGCGGCCGGCTCATCCGCATCGCCCACATCCAGCCCGCGCGCGGCATCGCCTGGTCGACTGCGGCGGACAACATCGGGCCCGCCCGATGAGGCAGCGCCTCGCTGTCGTGGCCTACGTGATCGTCGTCAGTGCGCTCGTCGTCACGTTGGCCATCGCCGGAACCCCGGACCACTGAGAAACGGGAGGAGCACCGTGAGACGTACCGCGAACCGCGGCTTCAATCACAGCCAGGCCGTGACCGAGGAGTGGTTCCGCACCCGGGTTCTTCCCCGAGTATCTGGCGTGCGGTTTCTTCCCTACCAGGTTCGGCAGATGCGGAGCGAGCACCTACCCGCGATGCTGCGCGACGAGGACCGGAAGAACATGGCCCGTATCGCGGGTGACCTGATGAAGGTCTCCGCACGGTGGCGGTGCCTGCCCTTCCACTACTTCCGCTACGGCGGATACCGGCGCGAGGTGTCCGCCGAACGAGCCTGCTCGTACCTGCCGGAGGCGGCCCTGTTCCACCGGCTCCTTCCCCGCGTGAACCGGGACACGATCGACCTGGACGACAAGACGTCCTGCAAGAAGATCCTCGCCTCGGCCGACATCCCGCAGCCCGCACTGATCGCGAGCGGTGATCACCGCGCGGGTGTGACGTCCGACGGTGAGGCGGTGTCGCTGCCGGACGTCCTCGATCGCGTTTCCGGCTTCGGGCGCGTGGTGTTCAAGCCCTCCCGCTACTCCAGCGGTGGATCCGGCGTCGTGATCGTGCGGCCTGGCGAGGATGGCTTCGACCTCCCGGCCTACGCGCAGCGGTGGGGTACGTGGCTGGTGGAGCAGCACGTGCCGCAGCACCCCGACCTGGACGTGCTGAACCCGTACGTCCTCAACACGTTCCGTGTGATCACTCTGCTGCGTGAAGGCACGTCCGCGGTCCTCTACGTGATGCTGAAGCTCGGCGGCGCCGAGAGCACCACGGACAACTCGGCCGTGGGCGGCATGCAGATCCGTGTTCACCCCGACGGAAGACTCGACCGCCATGGCTACGACCGGTACTTGACCGCTCACACCCGCCATGGGGTCAGTTCGGTGGCGTTCGCCGACCGCCGGATCTCCCGCATGACGGAGGTCCGAGAGCTGGCCGAGCGTTGTGCCCGTCTGTTCCCGCAAGTGCCCTTCATCGGCTGGGACATCGCTCTCACGCCCGGCGGACCCGTGGTCATCGAGGGCAACAGCAGCCCTTCCCTCGCACACATCCAGCGCACCTACGGCGGCGTCGCGCCGGAGCTCGTTCCCGCGCTCCGCTCCGTGATGGATCGCCCGATCATCTGACCAGGGAGTTCCCGTGGAAAACCTGAGAATGCAGGCCCGCGCCGCGGCCGGGGGTCTGCTCGACACACTCAAGACGATGCCCGAGGTCCAGGCGCTCTACGTCCTGTCCTCCTCGGCGGTCGCCCCCCGCAACGTCACCCGGTTCAGCACCGACTCCGACTTCGACCTGGCCGTCATCCTCGATGTCCCGCTCAAGGAGGACGAGTGGAGGCCGCGGCCGGCGGACACCTACGCCCTGGTCCGCGACCGGCTCCCCGCCTGGATCCCGGAGTTCAGCTTCCACCTGCCGGTCCCCTGGGGACGCATGGAGGTCAACGTCCACCAGCTCCTGTTCCAGTACGAGGCCGACCCGCGCACGACGTGGAACAGCGACAAGTGCGATGCCTACGGGAACAAGGGCGAGCCGCTGCTCGACCGCGAGGACGCCTTCGGCGCGCTGATCTCCCACAAGACGCGGGAGCAGCTTGAGCGGCTGGAGGGCGAGACCCACCGGCTGTACAACCGGATCACCTGGGACGTGCGTGAGATCCCGCTGCGCATGGCGCGGCGGGTCGGGGTTCCCACGGGCCACTTCGTCCTGTCGGGGGCGCTGGATGAGGTCGTGGACTGGATGTACGCGCGATCGGGCTGGCTGCTGCCGAACATGAAGTGGAAGCTGTACTCCCTCGGAGCCCTCGGTCTGATCGGCGGCGAGCAGGAGAACCTGCTGATCGAGGCCCAGCAGTGCGACCCGCTGTCGATGGTCGACCTGGAGCGGCGGTGCGAGGCCCTGGGGGAGTTCTGCCGCACGGCTGGGATGGACCTCAGCCCCGGGGCGATCGAGGCCGTGCGGAAGGCGTACCAGCAGGCCAACCACCACCTCCTCGGGGGCGAGGCGGCGGTCTTCGCCGACCAGCCGTCTCCGCGATTCGTCCCCTTCGACGAGTGCGGCGGCTCCAGTTAGACGCTTATGTCCGGGCGTCAGTACGCTGCGTGATCCGCTTATACAGGAGGCATGATGTCGATCAAGGTCCACAACACGCTGACCGGCCAGACCGAGGAGTTCCGCCCCGAGCGGGAGGCCGAGGTGCGGATGTTCGTGTGTGGACCCACCGTCTACGGCCCCAGCCACGTCGGGCACGCGAAGACGTACACGCAGTTCGACTTCATCGCCCGGTACCTGGAAGCGAGCAGGTACAAGGTCACGTACCTCCAGAACATCACCGACGTGGACGACAAGATCATCCGACGGGCGGCGGAGGAGGGCGTCCCGCCGGAGGAGATCGCGGCCCTCTTCGAGAAGCAGTACCTGGAGGACATGGCCGCACTGGGGAACACCCGCGTCGACGTCCACGCGCGGGCCCACGACCACATCGACGCGATCGTGGACCAGATCAAGCGGCTGATCGAGCGCGGCCACGCCTACCAGCTCGATGACGGCTGGTACTTCGACCTGGCCTCGTTCCCGGAGTACGGCAAGCTCTCCGGCCGCACCGACCTGCGTCCCGAGGACTCGGTGTCGCGGATCGACGACAACGCCAGGAAGCGCAATCCGGGTGACTTCGCCCTGTGGAAGGGGCGCAAGGACGGCGAGCCGTTCTGGGAGACCGAGCTGGGCCCGGGCCGGCCGGGCTGGCACATCGAGGACACCGCGATCACCGAGACGTTCTTCGGGCCCTCGTACGACCTGCACGGCGGCGCAGTGGATCTGATCTTCCCGCACCACGAGGCCGAGGTCGCCCAGATGGAAGCCGCCTCGGGCATTGAGCCACTGGCCCGCTACTGGATGCACACCGGTCTGCTACGCGTCGACGGCGACAAGATGTCGAAGAGCACTGGCAACTTCCTCACCATCCGCGACGCCCTCACCCGGACGGACGCCCGGACCCTGCGCTACGCGTTCCTCTCCCAGCACTACCGCTCCTCCATGGAGCTGAACGACTCCACGCTGGAGCAGGCCCGAGGGGCCCGGCGCCGGGTCGAGAACTTCGCTCGGACCATCGATCCCGCCCACACCGATAGCCCGGCGAACACCGCCCGCGCGACCGACACCTGGAACGAGATGCGCGAGCGCCTGGACGACGACTTCGACACCCCTGGCGCCCTGGCCGTCCTCTTCCAGTACATCCGCGAGCAGAACCGCATGGACGAACCAGCCGGGCCGGCCGCCCTGCGGCTGATCGAGGACGTGAACAACCTCTTCGGAAGCTTCGACATCCCCGGCGCCGCCCAGAGCGACACGGCCGTCGAAGAACTCGTCAAGGAACGCGACCGGCTTCGCGCGGCGAAGAAGTTCGCCGAGGCCGACGTGATCCGCGAACAGCTCACCAAGCAGGGCTTCGTCCTTGAGGACTCGCCCGAAGGCACCCGTTGGTGGAAGGAGACCACCCCGTGACCTGGAAGAGCCGCTTACCGCTCGTCGTGGAGAGCGCCATCCCCCTCAGCCTCTGCGGAGTGCTGATGGACCACGTGAAGAACCAGACCGCCCGCCCGCGCACCTATCAGGGCGTCATCGACGAATCGCTGCGCAAGAGCGAGTACGTAGAGGTCCCGACGCACCTGGAGGAGGCGGTCTTCTCCCACTGTGCCGCACATGTCCGCGACCACTTCGAGGTCATCCCGAAGCGGATACCCACCCAGCCGGCGGTCGTCTACCGCTACGGCCCCGGCGTCGGCTTCGTCGCCCACCACGACGAGGTCACCGACATCGAGCGCGAACGGGCCAGGAGCAACGGACAGCCCATCGTCGGCGGTGACCTCACCCTCGTGGTCTGGCTGAACACGCCGGACTCCTACGGCGGCGGCGAGCTGTTCTTCGAGAACCCCGCCCAGGAGATCAAGCCCCCCTGCGGCAGCCTGGTCGCCTTCCCGGCCACCCGCGACCACACCCACGGCGTACGGCCGATCACGAGGGGCGAACGCGTCGCCCTTGTCGTGCGCACCGATGCCGAACGCCTTTGAGCACGGCCCACTTGCACTGCCAGAACGGGCAGCCCAGCTGCCAGGATGAGCGGCATGACAACGATCGACGGTGAGGTAGCGCCCGGGTTCGAACCGGTCCGCGAGGCGTTCATAGCGAACTTCACCCAGCACGGGGACATCGGCGCGGCCGTGTGCGTCTACTGGCACGGCCGGCCGGTGGTCGACCTGTGGGGTGGCGTCGCCGATCCCGAGACCGGCCGTCCGTGGACACGGGACACCCTGCAACTGGTCTACTCGGCGACCAAGGGAGCCACCGCGACCGCAGCGCACATGCTGGCCGAGCGCGGCATGCTCGACCTTGACGCGCCGGTGGCGAAGTACTGGCCGGAGTTCGCGGCGAACGGCAAGGCGGACATCTCCGTTCGCTGGCTGCTGTCCCACCAGGCCGGCTTGGTCGCCCTGGATCAACCACTCCCTCTGTCGGAGGCGTTGGCCTGGGACCCCTTGGCAGCAGCGCTGGCGGCCCAGCGCCCGCTGTGGACTCCGGGCACTGCACACGGGTACCACGGACGGACCTGGGGATGGCTGGTCGGCGAAGTGATCCGCCGAGTCTCCGGCCGCTCGCCGGGCCGCTTCTTCGCCGACGAGATCGCGCGCCCCCTCGAGCTGGACTTCTTCATCGGCCTGCCGGCGAGCGAACGCGATCGAGTGAGCCGCATGGCGTACCGGCGACCGGCCGTAGACCTTACGACGGTGCCGGCCGAGTCGATTCCCGAGGAACTCCGCGAACAGGTCGCTGCCTGGCGCGACCCGAATTCATTCAGCAACCGGGCGTTCGCGGTCACCGACCCTGCCGTGATCGACTTCGATTCGCCGGAGGTGCAGGCCGCAGAACTCCCGTCCTCCAACGGCATCGGAACCGCGCACGCACTCGCCCGCATGTACGCCGCGCTGATCGGCGAGGTCGACGGTGTGCGCCTACTCGCCCCGGAGACCTTGGCGTCGGCGACGAAGGAGCAGGCCAGCGGGAAGGACCAGGTGTTGGTGATCCCGAGCCGATTCAGCACGGGCTACATGCTCCCCACCGAGGGCAACCTCATGACCGGCCCGAACGCCTTCGGCCACACCGGCCGTGGTGGCTCACTTGCCTTCGCGGATCCCGAGCACGGCATCGCCTTCGGCTACGCGATGAACCACATCATCAGCGGGTCTGACGATGTACGCGCGTCTATGCTCGCCGAAGCGGTCCGGAATTCGCTGGCATAAGCGACCTCTCTCGAGCCAGACCCAGTGGACCAGGTGTGGACCGCCAGCAGCGGCGAGGGGCCCCGAGGGCGGGGAACAAGCAGGTCAGGCACGACACAAACACTTCCCGCAGCACCCTCTTGAAAACCGTCGTGGCAGCGATGTCACCGTGGGTTCAAATCCCACACCCACCGCCAAGTCGGTGAAGTAGCAGTTCAGAAGGGGCGTCCCGCTTCCGGGAGGCCCCTTCTATGGTGAAGGCCCGCGCCTGCCCGTTCTGGGTAGGAGCGACGGCTTACGCGCGCGACGGACTAGTTGGAATTGGGAATGGCCAAGCCGCCGCCGGTCGGGCGGGGGCTTCAGGGCTGGTTGGATGGCCGGTGGGGAATGCGGCAGTCAGCCGAGCACGGGCACCGGGTGGCCAAGGGAGTCGAGCCAAGCGGTGTGCCGGCCGTCCGGAGTCACGGACATGCCGAAGCGTTCCGGGCCGGGACTGCCAACGTGGCTCCACCAGTCGTAGGCTGCCTCCACCTCCGACCATAGGCCGCGCGGGCCGTGCTCCCACACCATGAACCGCTCATCGGTGTGCCCGTCCCAGTCGACAGCCGCCCACGAAGCCCCATCAGTGGTCGCCAGCCACAGGCGCGAGGCCACCCCCTCCACACCGGGGCTTTCGTGCCACGTCCGCCAGACATCGCGAAGCTGGAGTCCGAGGGCGAACTGGGCAGCCCAGTCATCCCCGGTTACCGCCCACGGGGACAGGCGCGTCTCCGACTCGCGCGGCACATGCTCATCGCGGACAACGTCTCGGTAGATACGCAGGTCAGTGCGCTGGTCGCGCATCAGCATGAACGACGAGTGCGGGTGGAATCGCCCCCATGCATTCCTCTCGCGCGTCATCTCCAACCGCAGCAGGCCGTAGCAGAACCAGGGGGTTTCCCACGGAGTGAGGATCATTCCTCCCGGCTGAGTCTGCGCCAGCCAGGCGGGGGGCACCGACCGCACCGAGCAGGTGGAAATGATCCGGTCGTACGGTGCGCCGGGCGCGTAGCCGGCCGATCCGTCGCCGCAGACCACGTGCGGGTCCAGGCGAACGTTCATCACGTTGACCGCCGCTTGCATCGACAGCGCCGGGTCCACCTCCATGGTGATCACCTGATCACCGCCCAGGCGGTGGGCCAGCAGCCCGGCGTTCCATCCGGTCCCTGTGCCGATCTCCAGAACGCGATGGCTCGGCAGCGGATTGAGCATGTCGAGCATCCGCAGCACGATCGAGGGAGCAGAGGCCGAGCAGGAAGGCCAGCGCTCCCCCTCGTCGGGGTCCTCGCCATCGTTGATCTGCGTCACCACCGGAGCATCCGCGTACGCGGCCCGCAGCCACGTCTCCGGGGCCACGCCGCGCGTGAGACTCGCTGAGCGGCGCAAAGTCCTGGGCTACAGTCAAGAAACCTTCGCCCAGTTGCTCGGCGTCGACCGCACCACGGTCGGCCGTTGGAGAGCGGTAAAAATGTGCCTCAGCCGCCGTTACGACCCAAGCTCGCTGAGGTCCTGCAAGTAGACCTTGCCGAACTGGACGTCCTGGTTGCGCAGCCACAAACCCCAGCCCAGGACTCCGCGGGGACGCCGCACACCAACGACTACGGCTCGGGGTACACCGAGGAAATGATCCGACGCGAATTCCTGCGGGCTATAGCGGTAACCGGAGCACTCGCGACCCTGCCCGCCGATGACACCGGAGCTTTTGACGACGCCGCCCGTCGAGGCACTGCCTCCGACTTCCTACGCATGAACGGTCACCTCTGGCAGGTGTACCAGCTCGCACGCTCCAAGCGTTCCGTGCGCCCCATAGTGGGCGAGCAACTATCCGCCTTGAACAGAACGTTGGCCGGTCGGTCCGACGCCGAGGTGCAGCCGCTGTGCACCGCTGCCGGCGACCTCTTCCAGCTCGCGGGGGAACTCGCCTTCGACAGCAACCGCTACACGGACGCCGCCGCCTCATATGCCCTCGCGGCGTCGGCAAGCAAGGAGGCTGGAGCGTTCGACCTTTGGGCTTGCGCCCTCGTGCGGCATGCATACGTTGACGTGTACGAGCACCGCTTCAAAGAGGCCGCAGATCTGCTGTCGGCAGCCGAGAGGGTCGCCAGGCGGGGAGACAGCTCATTGGCCACGCGGCATTGGGTCGCATCCGTTCAGGCCGAAGCCCATGCAGGCTTGGGTGACCTGGTTGCCTGCGAGCGTGCGCTTGATGAGGCAGAGAAGGTCATGCATCTTGCGGGGCCCGGACACAACGGCGGATGGCTCCGTTTCGACGGTTCGCGACTGGCTGAGGAGCGCGGTGCCCGATACGTACAGCTCGGCCGTCTCGACCTCGCTGAGCGGGCCCTGAAAGCAGCGTTGGCTCAGGGCGCATTGGCCCAGGGGCAATCGTTCCGCCGCCGAGGAGTCGTCCTGGCGGACCTGGCCGCCATCGGAGCCAAGCGGCTCGATCCTGACCAAGTCATCACTTTCGGCCGCGAGGCCCTGGCCCTCGCGCGGGAATCTTCCTCCGGATACGTCGCCCGTAGACTCCAGACGCTACGAGCTGAGTTCGGCCCGCTGGCCAGCGATAGCCGTGTGGCCGAGCTCGCGGCAGACATCGGTGCTTTGAGCAAGACGTGACGAGAGGGGTAGGCATGTCGCAGATCGAGGGCGCACGGGTGTTCCGAGAGGCGTGGATCGCGGGTGTCCTAGAGCACTTCCCTGGCGAACCGAAGCCCAGCTACATCACCCCTTGGGAGGAAACACCCGAGTGGGAACGTGAGGCCGCTGGTTCTGTGTATGAGCAGGTGCGCCAGTTCCTCGATCTCAGCAATGGCCATGCGTCGCGTCTGTCACGCGAGCAGAAGGGCCGGTTCGTCGCGACCTGCTGGACCGCGCAGATGTTCAAGCACTTCGATGACCCCAAGCCGGGGTATGTGGCGGACTGGCCGGATCTGCCGGACTGGCAGAAGGAGACCGACGCGGACATCTTCGGGGCGATCGAGAAGTCTCTGCACTGAAATTGCTCTGTGACGCCTCTACCGGTCTTCAGCACCCTCTTGAAAGCCGTCGTGGCAGCGATGTCACCGTGGGTTCAAATCCCACACCCACCGCCAGGTCGGCGAAGTAGCAGTGCAGAAGGGGCGTCCCGCTTCCGGGGCGCCCCTTCTGCATGGGCTGTGTCTCACCTTGACCAGGCATTGGGGGCCATGTGTGGGCCCACGACTGCACCAATTACCAGCGGGGCGAGGAACAGCGCTACGACCTGACGCTGAGCCGTGCGTCCGGCCGGTGGTTCGTCGCGATCGGGGAGAACCCCGCGGGACGCGAGAAATCACCGGCTGCCACTGCCAAGCCCTGAGAGACGGGCGGCGGAGGCGATCGTGGCACGGGCTTCGCGTTCGGTGAGGCCCGTGTGGACGGCCGCTTCTGTGAGCGCGTCCGCGAGGGCGTCGCCGATGCCGTTCTCGTACGCGCGGCAAGCGGCCCAGAAGAGGCGGGTGTTGCGCTGGCCTTCGTGTGCCGCCCGTACGAACTGGACCAGGCCGTGGCCGCTTCCGGGCCCGCCGGCGGGGTGGTGCGCGGGGGAGTGCGGGCGCGCGGGGGGCGCCAAGAGGCGGAGCAGTGCGCTGGGGCACGGGGCCGGCGCGAGATGGCCGGTGCCTGGCGCGGTGCGGTAGACGCCGTGGGTGGTGAGCGAGCCGGGGCCCACCAGGTAGCCGCCGGTGCCGCGGATGTCGATGCCGGGGGCCAGGCGGCTCGCGGAGTTCGGGACGACGACGTCCGGCGGGCCGGTCAGCCAGATGTGGCGGCCTCCGCTGGGAGTGAGGACGACGACGGTTTCCGGGATCGTGAAGAGGTGCCGCAGCGCCAGGTGCTGGAGGGCTGTGGTGGAGTCCGTGCCGGAGGCGGGGTTGGTACCCGTGCCGGTGTCCGTCTTGGTGTCCAGGTCTATGCCGATGAGGCGGTACGGGGGGCGGCCGCAGGCGATGCCGTAACCGGTGGCCCAGGGGGCGGCGGCGAAGAGGGCGCGGACGGTGGCCGGGTCGGTGGTGGCGTCGTGGACGCCGTGCCCCGCGCGCCCGCACTCGCCCCGGCACAGGTGCGGCTCCGGGTCGTCGCGGTGCGGGGAACGCAGGGCGGGGAGCTTGGTGCGGGACAGGGGGATGACGGGGAGCCCGCGCTCGGCGGCGGAGAGAGCGTGGGCGAGGGCCAGGGTGGCGGCACGCCGGTCGGAGATGGCCATGGGTTCATTTTCGTACGTGTGTTCGAGGAAGGGAAGGGGGTGGATTGGCTGAATATGTACGGGAACGCTTTTCCCTTGCGGGGCTGGGGGTGCTGTCGGTAGGAGGGGCTAGCTGGGGATTTGGGGGCGTGAAGGGTGTTTATCGACATGTCATCACGCTTGAGGGCGAATAAGTGCCTTCGGGCGCTTCGCCGGGGATTCGGTGGGCAATTCTGATCTCGCGACGTCGTCACCATCGCTGAGGCAGTCGGCCAACTGCCCCGGAACAAGGCGCACTTACCGTTCCCTGGAGGAATGCACATGGCAAGCATCCGTACCGCTCGCATCATCGCCGCTGTAGCCGCCCTGCCCCTCGCGGCCGCCCTTTTCTCGGGCGCTGCCGTCGCGCACAACGGTTCCTTCGCGAGTAACGGATCGAACGCGGCCGTGGCCACGGTCGGCGGAAGCGGTGTCAGTGGCTTCAACGGCGGCAACTCGACCACCACGCAGCAGGTGGCGACGGGTCCGGGTGCCTCGAACCAGAACAACACGGCGAGCGTCAACGGCTCGGGCTTCACGGTGATCGACCAGGACAACGAGACCGTCAATGTGAATTTCGCGCAGCTCTGGTGAGCCGTGGACCGGCTGGGGTCTGTGTTGCGGGGTGAATGACTGCCTGCGCGACGGCGCTTGTCGCCGTTGCGCAGGCCGTTCCCGTTTCTGGCCGCGCTGTTGCCGTTGCCTTGACAGGCGGATGGAACTGACGGACAGTCAGAAACTGTTTTGGATCGGGCCGCTCGTGCGGTGCGCTCGGGAGGCCGAGGGGGTGGCGATGAACGCGGACATGAATGCGGACATGAATGCGGACGGGCGGCTGAAGGCCTTCGAGGGGCGGGCGGCAGTGGTCGCGGGGGCCGGGAAGGACCCCGTCAACGAGCCGATGATCAGGCACTGGTGCGAGGCGATGGGAGATACCGCGCCGGCGTACTCCGGTCCCGGCGCGATCGCCCCGCCCACGATGCTCCAGGCCTGGACGATGGGCGGCCTGTCCGGGCATACGGGCAGGTCGGCGGCGTACGACGAACTGCTCGCGCTGCTGGACGGCGCGGGGTACACCTCGGTGGTCGCGACCGACTGCGAGCAGGAGTACGTGCGGGATCTGCGGCCCGGGGACCGGATCACCTTCGACGCGGTGATCGAGTCCGTGTCGGAGCGCAAGACCACCAAGCTGGGTACGGGGCACTTCGTCACGACGCGGATGGATGTCCGCGCGGACGGGGAGCCGGCGGGGACGCACCGCTTCCGCATCCTCAAGTACGCACCGGCCGGGCGAGGACGGGAAAGAGGACGCGAAGGCACGCGCGAGGGCGAACGCGAAGGCGGGCGCGAAGGAGGACGTAAGGGGGGAAGCGAGCGGCCCCGGCCCGTCGTCAACCGGGACAACGCCGGGTTCTGGGACGGGGTGGCCCGGCACAGGCTGCTGATCCAGCGGTGCGAGGGGTGCGGGGCGCTGCGGTTTCCCTGGCTGCCGGGCTGCGGGGCCTGTGGGTCGCCGGAGTGGGACACGGTCGAGGCGAGCGGGGTGGGGACGGTGTTCTCGTACGTCGTCATGCATCATCCGGCGTTCCCCGCCTTCGACCCTCCGTACGCCGTTGGGCTGATCGAGCTCGCGGAGGGCGTGCGCATGGTCAGCAACGTGGTGGGGGTGCCGTACGACAAAGTGCGGATCGGGATGCCCGTTCGGCTGGAGTTCCTGCGGGTCGACGAGGAGTTGGAGCTGCCGGTCTTTCGGCCGGCCGAAGGCGGCGGAGGCGGCGGAGGGAAGGAGGAGGAGCCGGTATGAGGGTTGGGCACGAGTTGCCGGCGCTGGAGATCCCGGTCACCCGCACACTGATCGTCGCGGGCGCCGTCGCCTCCCGCGACTACCAGGACGTCCACCACGACGCCGAGGCCGCGCGGGCGAAAGGGTCGCCCGACATCTTCATGAACATCCTCACGACCAACGGCTTGGTCGGCCGGTACATCACCGACCACTTCGGCCCCGGCGCCCGGCTGCGCGCGGTGAAGATCCGCCTGGGGGCGCCGAACTACCCCGGCGACACCATGGTGCTGACCGGCACCGTCACCGCCCTCGACCCGGACGGCACGGCCGAGGTGCGCGTCGTCGGCGCCAACGGGCTCGGCCACCACGTCACCGGCAAGGTGACCGTCACAGTCGCGGGGGAGGACTCGTGAGCGTACGCAGCGCCGATGCGCTCGGCGGGAAGGCCGCGATCGCGGGCATCGGGGCGACCGAGTTCTCCAAGGACTCCGGGCGCAGCGAGCTCAAGCTGGCCGTCGAGGCCGTACAGGCCGCCATCGAGGACGCCGGGCTCTCCCCCGCCGACGTCGACGGCATGGTCACCTTCACGATGGACACCAGCCCCGAGATCACCGTCGCCCGGGCGGCCGGCATCGGCGAGCTGTCGTTCTTCTCCCGCGTTCACTACGGCGGCGGCGCGGCCTGCGCCACTATTCAGCAGGCCGCACTCGCCGTGGCGAGCGGGGTGGCCGAAGTCGTCGTCTGCTACCGGGCGTTCAACGAACGGTCCGGCCGCCGCTTCGGGTCGGGCGTGCAGCACAGGGAGCCTTCGGCCGAAGGAGCGGCCCTCGGCTGGAACCTGCCGTTCGGGCTGCTCACCCCCGCCTCCTGGGTCGCCATGGCCGCCCAGCGCTACCTCCATACGTACAACCTGGCGCCCGACGTCTTCGGACACGTCGCCGTCACCGCCCGCCGGCACGCCGCCCGCAACCCCGCCGCGTACTTCTACGAGCGGCCCATCACCCTCGACGACCACGCCGCCTCGCGCTGGATCGTCGAACCGCTGCGGCTCCTCGACTGCTGCCAGGAGACCGACGGCGGGCAGGCGCTCGTCGTCACCTCCCGCGAGCGGGCCGGAGACCTGCCGCACCCGCCCGCGGTGATCGTCGCCGCGGCGCAGGGCGCCGGGCGCGGCCAGGAGCAGATGACCAGCTTCTACCGGGACGGCCTGACCGGCCTGCCCGAGATGAACGTGGTCGCCCGGCAGCTGTGGCAGACCTCGGGGCTCCGGCCGGACGACATCGATGTGGGCATCATCTACGACCACTTCACGCCGTTCGTGCTGATGCAGCTGGAGGAGTTCGGGTTCTGCGGGCCCGGTGAGGGCGCCGGTTTCGTGGCCGAGGACGCGATGCCGCTGAACACGCACGGCGGCCAGCTCGGCGAGGCGTACCTGCACGGCATGAACGGCATCGCCGAGGCGGTCAGACAACTGCGCGGCACGTCGGTGAACCAGATACCGGGCGCGGCCACCTCGCTGGTGACGGCAGGCACCGGCGTTCCCACGTCCGGGTTGATCCTCGGCGCGGATGGCTGACTGCGGAGTGTGAAGAGCGTCGGTGCGGCGCGGGACCCGTTCACTCTCCTTCATGTACCTAAAGAGGCTCATCGGATATGGACTCGCGCTGGCCGCCACACTCGGCGTGCTGGCCCTCCCGCACCAGACGCAGGCAACAGAGGCGACGGCGGCACAGTCGAGAGCACCCGCCACGCGGACGGAGGTGTCCGCTGCCCGCACCGTGACGTTCCGCGGCCGGGCGTTCGACACCTGCAAGGCCCCGCCGGTCTCCACGCTGCGGGCCTGGCGTTCCTCGCCGTACCGGGCCGTCGGCGTCTACTTCGGGGGCCGGGGCAGGGCCTGCCCCAAGCAGCGCCACCTCAGCAAGCGGTGGGGGGCGGACGCCACCCGGCTGGGCTGGAAAGTGCTGCCGATCTTCGTCGGCTCGCAGTCCCCGTGCGTGCACGCCAAGAACAAGCGGCACGTCCGGATCGGCCGCGCACCCTGGCGCCAGGGCAAGAAGGAGGCGCGCCAGGCGGTACGGGCGGCGAAGGCCCTCGGCATGCTGACAGGAAGTGCGCTCTACCTCGACATGGAGGCGTACAACGAGGGGAACAGCCGCTGCGCACGCACCACCCTCGACTTCGTCCGCGGCTGGAACCGTGAAGTACGCAAGTACGCCTACCTCCCCGGCTTCTACAGCAGCGCGGAGTCCGGGGTGCGGCACATGGAGCGCTCCCGCAGGGCGGGGGTCACGGACCTGCCGTCGGCGATGTGGTTCGCCCGCTGGGACGGCAAGCCGTCCCTGTACGGCGAGCGCGTGCTGTCCCCGTGGGCCTGGTCCCCGCACCGCCGCATCCACCAGTACGCCGGCAACGTCACCGAGAAGCACGGCGGCCGGCGCCTGACCATCGACCGCAACTCGGCCGACGCCCCGGTCGCCCGGATCGCCCGCTGACCTGCCCGTACCAACGGAGTGCGAACGGAGTACCGAGCGAAGTACGAACGAAGTACTGAACGACGTACACACGAAGAAGGCCCTTCGGACGTCCGGGTGGACCTCCGAAGGGCCGGGCCCGTCCCTGACACGCGACCCCTACGCGGGACGACGCGGCCTCCACCCTCAGGAGGTGGGGCGGCCCCCACCCCTACAACCTGAGGCGGATCCGGGTTCGGGACCTGGGGGCGATCCGCCGCGTACGTCCCGCTCCTAGCGTGGAAGCCATGACCACGCCTGTCTGCACCAGCGCATCCAAGGCGGCGACAAGGGCGGCGACGCCGACGCCCTATCCGTCGTTCTCCACGTACGTACGCGCCCGGGGGCCCGTACTGCTGCGCACCGCGCGCTCGCTCACCCCCAATCCGTGCGACGCGGAGGACCTGCTGCAGACGGCGCTCGCCAAGACGTACGTCGCCTGGGACCGCATCGAGGACCACCGCGCCCTCGACGGGTACGTACGCCGCGCCCTGCTCAACACCCGCACCTCCCAGTGGCGCAAGCGCAAGGTCGACGAGTACGCCACCGACGAGCTGCCCGAGCCCACCCCCGCCCTCGTCACCGCTCCGGCGGCCGACCCCGCCGAGCAGCAGGTGCTGCGCGACGCGATGTGGCGCGCGGTCATGAAGCTGCCGGACCGCCAGCGCGCCATGGTCGTACTGCGCTACTACGAGGACCTGAGCGAGGTCCAGACAGCCGAGGTCCTCGGCGTCTCCGTCGGTACGGTCAAGAGCGCCGTCTCGCGCGCTCTGGGCAAGCTGCGGGAGGACCCGGAGCTGGCTCCGGTGCGCTGATCGCTCTCCGTGCCGCAACCGATTCGTACTCCCGGAAGTAGTGACATACCGCGCGGTACGTGCGCAGAATCAGGCCACCCTTATTACTGCCGCGTAGCGCCCACCGGGAGGACGCCGTGCTGAGCACCATGCAGGACGTACCACTGACCGTGACCCGCATCCTGAAGCACGGGATGACGATCCACGGCCGCTCACAGGTCACCACGTGGACCGGTGAGGAGGAGCCGCAGCGCCGCACCTTCGCCGAGACCGGCGAGCGCGCGACACGGCTCGCGAACGCTCTGCGCGACGAACTCGGCGTCGACGGCGACCAGCGGATTTCCACCCTTATGTGGAATAACGCGGAGCATCTGGAGGCGTATCTCGCGATCCCCTCCATGGGCGCCGTACTCCACCCGCTCAACCTGCGCCTGCCCCCCGAGCAGCTGATCTGGATCGTCAACCACGCAGCCGACCGCGTCGTCATCGCCAACGGCTCCCTGCTGCCGCTGCTCGCACCGCTCCTCCCGCACCTCAAGACCGTCGAGCACGTGGTCGTCTCGGGTCCCGGCGACCGCTCGCTCCTCGACGGCTGCGCGCCGCGCGTGCACGAGTACGAGGACCTGATCGCGGACCGCCCCACCACGTACGACTGGCCCGAGCTGGACGAACGCGCCGCCGCCGCCATGTGTTACACCTCCGGCACCACCGGCGACCCCAAGGGCGTCGTCTACTCCCACCGCTCCATCTACCTGCACTCCATGCAGGTCAACATGGCCGAGTCGATGGGTCTTTCCGACAAGGACACCACCCTCGTGGTGGTCCCCCAATTTCACGTAATGGCCTGGGGGCTCCCCCACGCCACCTTCATGACCGGCATCAACATGCTCATGCCGGACCGCTTCCTCCAGCCCGCCCCGCTCGCCGAGATGATCGAGCGCGAGAAGCCGACGCACGCGGCCGCCGTCCCCACCATCTGGCAGGGCCTGCTCGCCGAGGTCACCGCCAACCCGCGCGACCTCTCCTCCATGGCCAGCGTCACCATCGGCGGCGCCGCCTGCCCGCCCGCCCTCATGGAGGCGTACGACAAGCTCGGCGTGCGCCTGTGCCACGCCTGGGGCATGACGGAGACCTCACCGCTCGGCACCATGGCCCACCCGCCGGCCGGGCTGACCCCGGACGAGGAGTGGCCGTACCGCGTCACGCAGGGCCGCTTCCCGGCCGGCGTGGAGGCGCGTCTGATCGGTCCCGGCGGCGAAATCCTCGCCTGGGACGGCGAGTCGGCCGGTGAGCTGGAGGTACGCGGTCCCTGGATCGCCGGGGCGTACTACGGCGGCGCGGGCGGCGAGGACTTCAGGCCCGCCGACAAGTTCAGCGAGGACGGCTGGCTGAAGACCGGCGACATCGGCGTCATCAGCCACGACGGCTTCCTGACCCTCACCGACCGCGCGAAGGACGTCATCAAGTCGGGCGGGGAGTGGATTTCGAGCGTTGAGCTGGAGAACGCCCTGATGGCCCACCCGGACGTCGCGGAGGCGGCCGTCGTCGCCGTACCGGACGACAAGTGGAGCGAGCGTCCGCTGGCCACGGTGGTGCTGAAGGAGGGCGCGACCGCCGACTACGAGGAGCTGCGCGTCTTCCTCGCGGGCAAGATCGCGAAGTGGCAGCTGCCGGAACGCTGGGCGATGATCCCGGCCGTGCCGAAGACGAGCGTGGGGAAGTTCGACAAGAAGGTGATCCGCAAGCAGTACGCGGACGGGGAGCTGGACGTCACGAAGTTCTGACGGCCCATGGCGCCTGGCGCCCATGAGCGGCTGAAGGGGCTCCGCAACGGCGCGGGGCCCCTTCAGCGTGCGTCGCCACGGGTCAGTTGGTGCCGATCTTCGCGAGCAGATCGACGATCCGGCCCTGCACCTCACTGCTCGTCGAGCGCTCCGCGAGGAAGAGCACCGTCTCCCCCGAAGCGAGCCGGTGCAGTTCGCCCTCGTCAAGGCCGGCCGAGGTGTAGACGACCAGCGGAGTGCGGTTCAACTGCCCGTTCGCGCGCAGCCAGTCGATGATTCCGGCGCGGCGGCGGCGTACCTGCATCAGGTCCATCACCACCAGGTTCGGCCGCATCTGCGTCGCCAGCGTGACCGCCTCGGTGTCCGTCCCGGCGCGCCCGACCTGCATGCCGCGCCGCTCCAGCGTCGCCGTCAGCGCGAGCGCGATCTCCTCGTGCTCCTCGATCAGCAGGACGCGCGACGGGTGCTGCTCGCTGTCGCGCGGCGCGAGCGCCTTCAGCAGTACGGCGGGATCGGCGCCGTACGCCGCCTCACGCGTCGCCTGCCCGAGCCCGGCCGTCACCAGGACGGGGACCTCGGCGGCGACGGCGGCCTGGCGCAGCGACTGGAGCGCCGTACGGGTGATGGGACCGGTCAGCGGGTCGACGAACAGCGCCGCCGGAAACGCCGCTATCTGCGCGTCGACTTCTTCGCGGGAGTGCACGATCACCGGGCGGTACCCGCGGTCGCTCAGCGCCTGCTGCGTCGAGACGTCGGGGGCCGGCCACACCAGCAGGCGGCGCGGATTGTCGAGCGGCTCGGGGGGCAGCTCGTCGTCGACGGGCTGCGGCTGGGGCCGGTTGGCCACCTCCACGGCGCCGTTGGGGCCGTCCAGCGGCTCAGGGCCCTCGGAGCCCTCGTCGGGTGCGCCTATGGCGTACGCGCGGCCCTCGGCATGAGCGGGCAGTCGCTGCTGGAGAGAGCCGTGGGGGCTCTGGGTGCTCTGGGGGTGCGGGCGGGCGGCGGACTCGGCGCTGCCTTGGACCTCGGTGCCTTCGGCGGGCGCGGACTGCTCCGCCTCCGGCCGCGCGGCGGCGAGCTTACGGCGCCGTCCGGAGCCCAGGGTCTGGCTCTGCTGGTGGGCGACCTGCTGGGCGAACGGCATGCCCTGGCCGAGGGTACGCACGCTGAACGCGCGGCCTTGCGAGGAGTCGGCGGGCAGGGCGGCGGAGGGCGGCGGGGGCGTGTGGGCGGGCATCTGCCCCGGTGTCGGCGGTGCGGGCGCGGCGGGGGCCGCTGGGGACGGTGGGGCTGCTGGGGACGGTGCGGGCGTCTCGGCGGGGAGGGGCTGGGCGGGCGGCAAAGGCTGCGCGGCGCCCGGGTGCTGTTGTCCGGTGGAGGGTGCGGGTGTGGGTGCGGGTACGGGTGCGACGTCGGCCGCGCGGGCCGCGTCACCGTTCGGACCGGCTGAGCCGATCGCCCCGTGCCCGTCGCCCCAGCCGGCCGAGTTGGCGGGTGCGGGTACGGGTGCGACGTCGGCCGCGCGGGCCGCGTCGCCGTTCGGACCGGCTGAGCCGTGCCCGCCGCCCGAGCCGGCAGAGTCGTTCGGGCCCTTCGGTCCGATGAAGCCGTTCGCACCGTTCGCACCGTTCGCACCGTTCGCGTCGGCCATGCCGTCCGCCGCCGCGCCCCCGTGCTGCTCGGCCTCGTTCTCGTTCACAGCCGTGCCCGCGAAGCCGGGGGCGGGCCAGGTCTGTGTCGTACCGGTCGTCGTCGCGGTGGCTCCGCTGGGGACGGCCGACCAGGTCGGGGGCACGGAGACGGCACCGCTGTCGTGTTCGGCGGCGGCGGGAAGCGCTGCCCCCGCCGGAGCGGGCGTGGCGGGACCGTGGCCGGGAGTGCCGTTGGCCGCCCAGTCGGGCTGCACCGGCTGCCCGGACTGAGCGTCGCTGCGCGCCCTGCGCCGCCCCGTTGGTGCCGGGGTGGGATGCGGCTGCGGCGGCGTGTGGTCGGCGTCCGGAGCGGTGCGTACGGCGTCGTGGCGTGCAGGCAGCGATACGTCCGCCGCGCCCGGGGCCGGCGGCACCCGGTCGGCGTCGGCCGGCGGCAGGGCGAACGGGCTGCGGGGCGCCTCGGCCCGCCCCTGCGCCGGCGCGAGCGCCCGCCGCGCACGCCGCCCGGAAGACTGCTGCGGTTGCTGTTGCTGCTGGGACTCGTTTCCGGGAGACGGTACGGAAGGCAGGGCGGGAAGCGCGGGCACGTTCCCGGGCGCCGCGTCCTCACCACGTCGCGCACGACGCCCCGCCGACCCCGGTACGTCGACGGGCACCCCCTGGGGCGGCACCGTCTCACCCCGCGCCGCGCGCCCGGTTCCGTGCGCCCCCTCGGAGGCCGTCACGACGGAGCCTTCCGAGACCGCACCCGCGGGGCCGGCCGGCG
The DNA here is from genome assembly GCF_018614005.1 of Streptomyces sp. ISL-99. Lineage (NCBI taxonomy): Bacteria > Bacillati > Actinomycetota > Actinomycetes > Kitasatosporales > Streptomycetaceae > Streptomyces > Streptomyces sp. ISL-99. The sequence goes on along the minus strand of NZ_JAGGPC010000023.1, from coordinate 43,237 downwards.
CGGCGGCAGCCGGAAGCGCGGCCCGCAGCTCTACGCCGCCACCGCCACCGCCCGTACGCCCCTCGCCGCCGCCCTCGACGGGACTGGGCCGCCCCCGCCTGCGCCCCGTACCACCGGAGCCGGCAGCGGGCCCGGAAGCCGAGCCGGCGCCATCCCCCCCGGCCTGCGCCGGAATACGTTCCTGCGCCCCACCGGCGCCCGCTTCGCCCGGCCCGCCACGCCGCGCCCTGCGCCTCCCCGTGGGCGCCGCAACCGCATCCTGGGAACCCGCTGAGCCCGCGTCGGCCGGGGCCTGAGCGGCCCCAGCGGCCTGTTCGCCCGCCGCGCCCTTGCCGTCCGCCTCCAGGAAGGCGTCCGTGGACGACCGCCGTGCCCGCCGCCCTCCACCGTCCGCCGGTGCCGGCTGCTGCGTCGGCACCGGCGCCGGGTCCGGAGAGGCCGCCGTGCCCCGCGCCGAAGCGACCGCCCCGGCGCCCGCGCCGAGCGGCACCTCCAGCACGTACGCGCTTCCGCTCATGCCAGGCACTTCATGCGTCTGCAGTACGCCGCCGTGCGCCGCCACGATGCCGCGCACGATCGGCTCGTGCACCGGGTCTCCCCCGGCGTACGGCCCGCGCACCTCGATGCGTACGACGTCACCGCGCTGCGCCGCCGCGACCACGATCGTCGAGTCCGTGTAGCCGCCGCCCGGCGCCGCCGCCGGGGCCTTGCCCGTCGAATCGATCCCGGCCACGTCGGCGACGAGATGCGCGAGCGCCGTCGCCAGCCGCCCCGCGTCCACCTCGGCCTCTATCGGCGGCGCGTGCACGGCGAACTGCGCCCGACCGGGGCCGATCAGCTCGATCGCGCCCTCGACACCGGCCGCCACGACACCGTCGAGCAGCACCTTCGCCTTCGTGAGCTGCTCCGTGCCCGCCGCGAGCCGCTGAAAGCCCAGGACATTGTCGACAAGGGTGGTCATCCGGGCGTAACCGGCCGCCAGATGATGCAGGATCTGGTTCGCCTCGGGCCACAGCTGCCCGGCGGGGTCGGAGGCCAGCGTCCCCAGCTCGCCCCGCAGTTCCTCCAGCGGCCCGCGCAGCGAGTCGCCGAGTACGGCGGTCAGCTGGGCGTGCCGCCCGGCCATCTCCTCGTACCGCTTGGTCTCGCGTTCGAGCACCTCGGCCTGCTTCTCGACCAGTTCGTCGTACGGCCGGCGGTCGGTGAAGGTCATCACGGCGCCGACCAGCTGGTCGCCGTCCCGTACCGGAGCGGTCGTGAGGTCGACGGCGACCGGCTTGCCGTTCTTCGCCCACAGGACCTGCCCGCGCACCCGGTGCTTGCGCCCGGACTTGAGGGTGTCCGCCAGGGGTGAGTCCTCGTACGGGAAGGGCGTGCCGTCACCCTTCGAATGGATCGCGAGGGGGTGCAGCTCCTTGCCGCCGAGGTCGCTCGCGCGGTAACCCAGTATCTGCGCCGCGGCCGGGTTGACCAGGACCACGCGCCCGTCGGTGTCGGTCCCGACGACGCCCTCGGAGGCGGCGCGCAGGATCATCTCGGTCTGGCGCTGCGAACGGGCCAGCTCGGCCTCGGTGTCGACGGTGCCCGAGAGATCACGTACGACGAGCATCAGCAGCTCGTCGCCGGTGTAGCCGGGCCGGTCGGTGTGGGAGGCGTACGCGTCCCGGCCGTCCTCCAGGTTCGCGCTGGTCACCTCGACCGGGAACTCCGTCCCGTCCGTGCGCCGCGCGATCATGCGGGTCGGTTTCGTACGCCCTTGATCGTCCGCGCCGTCGGCCCGCCGCATCGACCCCGGGATCAGCTTCGAGTCGAACATCGGCAGCAGGTCGAGCAGTCCGCGCCCGACGAGTCCGGTGCCCGGCGACTCGAAAGTCTCCAGGGCGATGGTGTTGGCATTGACGACGGTGCCGTTGCAGTTGACGAGCAACAGCCCGTCAGGAAGTGCGTCGAGTATCGCTGCGAGGCGAGCAGCGCCTCGGGATGGCCTGCTGCTCACGACGACGGTTCCTCCCTGAACTACTGCACCTTGCCGACAGCCGGCCTCATTTTGCCCCTCGGGCCGCAAGCTGTCACTGGAGGGAGTCTAAAGGCAGGGGAGGGGCCCGCGACGGCGGATGACGGGGAGCTCTCCCCAATGTTTTGTGCGCTTGGGGGCACATCGGACGGCGCGGCGTACGCCCTGACCAGGCACGAGTGCCCCGTGGCCGCGCTGAGGGCGGGCCGGCGGCGGCCTGTCAACGCACGCTGGGAAGCACCGGCTCCATTTCACGCCAGCGGGAGATTTCGCAGCCATTGCCCTGATTGAACTTCGCGTCGACGGTTCGCCCGTTCCAGGTACCGGTGATCCGCGCCGTGGCCGGCCCGCCGTGCTGGTGGGTGCACATGCGGTCCTGCGCCACGGGCGCGAAGGGGTCGCCGTTCTTCCGGGCCAGCTCGTCGAGCCGGTCGCAGGCGGCCTGCGCCTCGGGGTGCGTGCCGCCGACGGGGTCGCATTTCAGTTCGTACGTCCCATTGGCGGCCCGGTTGCCCGTCTCGGCCGTCGTCACGGTGAGCCTGTCCTGGGTGTCTTCCGTGCCGAGTACGTCATGTACGTCATGGAGGAGCGGCAGCGGGATGGGCGCGGCCGCGGCGGACGCGCCGGGGGCGGCGGCGAACAGGACGGCGAGGGACGCGGCGGCGGTGAGGGTGAGACGGCGCAGCATGGAGGCTCCTGAGGTTCAAAAGGGGGCAGGGGCGCCCCGCACTCTCTAACGCTCCGCGGCCCCGGGCGTTGCGCAACCGGTAACACTTTGCTCTGGCCCCCGACTGCCTAGTACCGTGGTCAGCGATTGGTGGCATCCCGCAAGGCTGTGTCATCATCTGCACGCACCCACTCGCGCAGGCGAGAGAGTGTGCTGGAGGCGTCGCCTAGTCCGGTCTATGGCGCCGCACTGCTAATGCGGTTTGGGTCTTAAAGCCCATCGAGGGTTCAAATCCCTCCGCCTCCGCGCATGATCACCGAAGCCCCGGTCCACGGACCGGGGCTTCGGTCGTTTGTACCCCTCTGGGGGTCGTTTCCGCAGCTCAGCACGGGTCCGGCTAATGGATTTCGCGTCCCGGCGCAGGTCATGTAATGTTGTTCTCGCAACGCCGACGGGGCCGAAAAAGCCCAAGACGCACAAGCACTCGTAGCTTAACGGATAGAGCATCTGACTACGGATCAGAAGGTTGCAGGTTCGAATCCTGCCGAGTGCACAGCAGGCCAGAGGCCCTCAGGAGAAATCCTGAGGGCCTCTGGTGTTTCCCGTACAGCAGCGAAGTACCGCAACCGTGTCAGCCGGTGGCGCCCATCGCTTCGGACAGCTTGCCGATCGCGGCGCGTACCGCTTCCTCGCTCGCTTCGGCGTAGACCTCCATCGTCATGGCGATCTGTGAGTGGCGCAGGATGCGCTGTGCCACTTTCGGGTGCACCCGAAGCGCGACCAGGAGCGAGCTGCACGTGTGGCGGGTGTTCCGCAGCGGGATGGCCCGGAGGTCGGCACGGCGGGCACGCAGAGCGAACATCCGGGTGAGGTTGCCCGGCTCGATGGGCGTGCCGTGCTTCGTGGTGAAGATCAGGCCGTGGCTGTCCTGCCAGAGATCCCCGGCGGCTTTCCGGTCGCCGAGCTGCTGGGCGCGGCGCATCCGCAGGGCCTTGAGGCAGAGCGCTGGCAGCGGCAGGAAGTCGTCCGAGTCCTCGGTCTTGGTCTCGCGGTGGAGGATCTGCCGCCCGGCGCGCTGGATCTGGTGGTCGACGTAGAGCTCGCCGGTCTCGAAGTCGACGGACTTCCACGTCAGGCCCAGGGGGCGGCCGCATCGGTGGCACCGGCCAAAGCCGCTCCGGCCGGCCGCGTGGTAACCCGCGCCCGCTTGATCGAACGGTCAGAAAGTGGGGGGTAGTTGGCGTGTGAGCGCAGTGGCGCTGACTCGGGTGTCACCTCGCGGCGGGCGAGATCAGGCGGCTACGCCCGTGTCGTGTGGCTGAAGCCGAGGGAGGTCAGTCCTTCGGTTTGGCACAGCCTGTCGGAGGGTCCGCCGACCTCGGTCTGGAGGAGTTGGTAGGCGGCGCCGTGGGACTGGCCCCAGTGCATTGCCGCCCGCCACAGGACGCGGCCTAGGCCTTGCCCTCGGACCTCGGGCAGGACGGTGAAGTACTGGGGCATGAGCTGAGGGCAGCCGATCGCGTCGGGGCGTACTTCCATGGGGCCGATCGCTCCCACGATGCGGTCCTCGACGGCGGCGGCGAGGACCGGGCCGCACGCGCCGACTTGCATATGGGTGTGGAGGAAGGCCAGGCCGTCGCCCGCCATGGCCTCGGCGAACGGAGCGAAGGTCTCCTGCACGGCGGCCGGCCAGTCGGTGACGGGGCGGACCGGGCCGCCGAAATCGGGGCAGGCGATGGTGGTGAAGTCCTGGAGCTGGATGCGGGTGCCGCGCGGGGAGCCGGTCTCGGGGCCGAGCGGCCGCACGACCCGGGCATTGACAGCGTCGTGCACGGCGGCGAGTTTCGCGGCCAGCTCCGCTGCCTCGTCCACGACGCTGCTGCGGTGCCCGTAGGCGAATACTTTGAGGGTGCCGCGTCCGCGCCGGTTCAGGGTGGGGATGAGGGTGTGATCGGGCTGGTGCACCACGTCGCCGCGGAGGACCGTCTCGTCCTTCTCTCCGCCCCAGCGCCGGTCCTTGTCGTAGGGGAGGAAGTCCCCGGTGACGGCCACTCGCAGGGTGTCTTCGAAGATGTCGACGGTCAGGGCGTTGGGATGGACGGGACCGAGGGTCGGCACGATCGGCGCGGTCAATACGGGCCGGAGCCAGTCCCAGCGGAAGAGCATGAGCGGCACCCTAACGGTCGGCCGGTCAGGGCTCAGGCCCCGACGCGAACGCGCCAGGGCCTGAACGGAATCGACCGGATCTGTCGGTCAGTGGGGGTTGTCGTCACCGGCGTCGCAGGAGCACTCCGCGCTCTCCACGACGTCGTCCAGGTCCAGGACGGCGGTCACCGAGAGGGCGGCGACGGGCGGTGCCGCGCGGCGCGCCGAGGTCGGCGGGCCGGGCAGAAGGGTCACCAGTACGGGCGGGGTCATGATGCGATCTCCTTGTCTCCGTGTTGGCAGTAGCTGTGCAGCGGCGCCTTCGCTTCCTGGTAGTGCTTGGCCAGGGGGCGGCAGACCCGGCAGGTGCCGGACAGGGCGCAGCCTTCGCACCCACCGGTGCGAAGCATGAGGCGGTCGGCGATGACGCCGAGCCGGGTGAGGCCGTCGACGCCTTCGGCCATGAGGTCGATCTGGTCGTCCCGTCCGACCTTGCAGATCGAGACCTTGGCGTGCGGGTCGGCATGGAAGAAGGTGTGTCCCGCGTTGCAGCCGGCGAACGGCTTGCGCTGCCGCAGGTGGGCGGCGGACTGGGCGAGCAAGGGCTCACCGCCGCCGTAGATCGTGGGTGTCATGTTCGTGTACGCGTGGTTTTCGACGTTCCACTCCTCGGCGAGGGCGGCCATTTCGTCGGCCTGGGAGGCGTTGTCCTCGGTCACCACGACGTTGATACGCAGAGGCAGGCCCGCCTCACGTGCGGCGTCCATGCCGCGCCGGAACGCCTTCCACGCTCCGCGGCGCTGGGTGAGCGTGTCGAAGGACTTCTCGCTCGCCCCGTACATGCTGACGACCAACCGGTAGGGCGGGCAGTCGCGGAAGAGCTTGAGGAGGTCCGGCCGCCAGAGCAGCGAGCCGTTGGTGGAGATGGTGAGCATCATCCCGGCCTGCCAGGCGTACCGGTAGGCACCCTGGAAGTGCGGATCCATGGTGGGCTCGCCGCCGGTGATCTGGAGCCAGAGGACGCCGGCCTCGCGCATGATGTCCAGCAGCCGCACCTTGTCCTCCCAGCTGAGGCCGGAGAAGGGCCGCTCGCCGAGGTAGCAGTGCTTGCAGCCGAAGTTGCAGCCGAGGTTGATCTCCCAGGAGGCGCGGCAGTAGCCGTACGGGGACGGCTCGCGCACCAGCACGGTGCCCTGCGTGGGTCGGCCGCTCAGGTCGATGCCCCAGACATCGGCAGCGGTCTGCACCGCCCAGGGAGGCAGAGCCTTACCGTCGGCGGCGGCCTGCCGGATGCCCTCGTAGTGGTCGGCGGGGATGCGAGCCCCAGCCCTCGCACCGGGCTTGAGGAGCAGGTGCCCGTCGAGGAACGGGGATGCGATCAGAGCGTGGGCCATCAGTGGCCCTCCTTCCGGATCATGGAACGCGACGGCACGCGTGCGCCCTGACGGCCGGCACGGCAGTGGATCTCGCCGAGGCCGTTGCAGGTGCCGCAGGTCTTGCCGGACGAGTCGGCGCCGCTGCCGCCGCAGTCCCCGCAGCTCTCGTTGCGAGGAGGGCGAAGGCGCCAGGTCTGCACTCCGCGGGGGGAGTCGGGGCGGGCGACGAGGAGCGTGCCGTTGTGCGGGCTCGTGATCAGCTGGTGCACGAGACCTCCTCCAGGGTGTCTTCCCAGGTGTGCTGTTTGGTGTGGCCGGCGAACAGACAGCAGCCCTCACCGTCGGGACCCGGGGTGACCACCGGGCAGTCCGGCAGCACGACCAGGTCCACGTCGGTCCTCTCCTGCCAGCGGAGCCACAGCGCAGTCGCGTACTCACCGAGGTCGTCGAGGAGGCCGTAGTGCTCACCGTCGCCGTGCGCGGACAACTGGCACTGCACGGCCCTGTCCACGCACTCCGCGGCCCACCTCTCCCGCGCTTCCCGCGCCAGGTCCGGGGGCACCCAACGCCAGTGCGTGCACCGCATCACGACACCAGCCGCAGAGAGCCGACGGAGTGCCGCTCCGCGCACCGACGGCACGCGCACGGTGGGAAGCCGCCGGGGTTGTCCGGGAGTACCGGGTCGTTCCCTACGCGCACCTCGGTGAGACGCCCCCACGTTCGGCCGGAGTCGCGCGAGACCCGCAGCGTCATCCGTACGTCGTCCTGTCCGTTCGCCATGGTCAGGAGCATCGCGACCCGCAGGCTTGACCAGAAAGGTCAAGCGGATTACCCAACTTGGGTAACATCACCCTCGGTTGGCCAAGAGCAGCAATCCGTAGTCCTCATGCCGGAGCGTGCCCGATGCCCGAGCCACCCCGCTCGAAGGAACTCCCGGTCAGCCTGCTCACGGACCCGGTGATGATCGAGGCATGCCAGGTCAGAGACTTCGGCCGCATCTTTCAGCTGGTCAAAGCGCGAGCAGGTATCTACCCGTCGATGATCGCGCGACGCTGCGACCTCACACCCAGCCGCGTCGGAGAGGTGATCGCCGGGCGGCGGCAGCTGCTGCACATGGACGTGATCGAGCGGATCTCTGACGGACTGCGCATCCCCGGCCACATGCTCGGCCTGGCACGGCGCTCGTGGGAGACCCCGCGGAACCTGACCGTCACGCCACGAGAACCCCCGGAGCAACCGACCCCCGTCGAAGCTCAGTTGGCCGCAGGTCTGCCAGGGTCGGACGTGGACAGCATCCTCGCTCTGGCGGCCGAGAGAGACCTCAGCCCGTCGACGTTGGACGCGCTGCACTCGTCGATCGCGGACTACTGGCGCCGGGACGACGAGCACGGCGGCGAGACCTTACGGCCGGCGGTCGTCGGCCAACTCCGCTACGTCGTCGATCTCCTTAAGGAAAAGCGCCCCGCACCCATGCGAGACGGCCTGCACAGCATCGCGGCCGAGCTGGCCCGGCTCACGGGGTGGACCTACTTCGACGCCCGCCAGTACAACCAGGCGCGCGCCTACTTCACCGAATCCCTCGGCCTGGCCAAGACCATCGGTGATCGCCAGTTCATGGCCAACGTCCTCGCCTGTATGAGCCTTCAGGCCACCTACCAGGACAAGTCTGGGGATGCCCTCGCGCTCGTCACAGCAGCCCAGGACCAAGCGCGAGGCGCTGCTGGGACGACACCGCGCGTGCTGGCTATGCTCGCAATGCGCGAAGCCTTTGCACACGCCACCCTTGGGAACCACAGCGCCACCCACACCGCGATCTCGGAAGCCCACACCCAATTCGGCCGGATCAGCACGGGCGACCCGGACCCAGCCTGGGTCAACTACTTCGACGAGCCGAAGCTGATCGTAGACACCGGCATCGCGCACGGCCGCCTGGGCGAAGTGGCCCTCGCTGAACCCCTCATCGCGGACGCCCTACGTCGAGAGCACCAGACAAACCACCGAGGCCGCGCCTTCCACGCCTTCTGGCTCGCCCGCACCCAGCTCCAGCGCGGCAAACTCGACGAGGCATGCCACACGGCCATGGAGGCCCTGGCCCCGGCGGCGGCCGTCGGCTCGCAACGAGTCGCTGGCCACCTCCGTGAGTTCTACGAGCAACTGGAGCCCTTCCGTCGGGAGCCAGCCGCGGTGGCGTTCGAGGCCCGGCTCCGGGAAGTGCTGCCCCGCCAGGTCAGCGGATCGCCTCGTCCATGAGTACGTAAAGCAGTCCGACGAGGGAGCCGCTGCTGACGATCTCGCGGCGGTCGATCATGGCCCGTACGTCGGCCAGCGGGATCCACTCGATCCGGTCCGACTCGTTCTTCTCGGTCGGCGGTCCTTCGTACGTCGCCCCGTCAGCCCGGAAGACGTGGTGCTGGGAGTCGGTGATGCCGTTGGCCGGCTCGGCGTAGATCAGAGGCTTGATCAGACCTGGCCGCCACCCGGTCTCCTCCAGAACCTCACGGGCCGCCGCGTCGGCCGGCGTCTCGCCCTTCTCGACCAGGCCCATGGGCAGTTCCCACGCCCAAGCGTTCGTGATGAAGCGGTGCCGCCACATCATCAGAACCTCGCGCCGCTCATTGACGACGGCGGCCACGGCCAGGTGCCGGAGCTTGACGACGTGGTGCTCCCAGCGGTTCCCGTCCGGCGTCTCGACGTCGGTGAGCCACAGGTTCACCCAGCTGTTCTCGTAGATCGGACGTTCCCCGTGGATCTTCCACTGCATCGCTGCGGCCCCTCTCGATCGGTCTCCAGGATCTCAGAGCAGCCCGAAGGCCGACGCGCGTTCCTTCGTTTTGCGTCATTCCGACGAGATGAGGCATTGACGAGGTCGGGCATGAACCCCATGAGTGCAGCTCTAACGTCGGCAGGTTGAGCAGCCCGGCGCCGTTGTGGCTACGGATCATGCCGGCACGCATGATCGCTAACCTGAGCGTTCGGAGCAGGAGGCCGCCAGCACCCCCCCCACGGCGTGCTGCCCGATCCTACGGATCAGAAGGTTGCAGGTTCGAATCCTGCCGAGTGCACAGAAGGCCGGAGGGCCTGACGAGAAATCGTCAGGGCCTCCGGCTTTTGGGCGTTAGCCTCCTGGTATGAGCTGGCTGTGCGGTGGGCTGCGGTGGACGGCGGGGCGGCCGGCGCTTGCCTGGTACGGGGGCGGGGGGCGGCTGGAGCACGTCGAGCGCGTCAGTGCGCTGACGTACGGGGGCGACGTCGCGTTCCGGGTGGCGGGAGCGGAGCGTCTTTGCGTCGGGGTGCGCCGGGGCGGGTGTCCGCTGCGCGCCGTGGTGCCGCGGCGGAGCAGCGGCGGGCAGTGCCCGGAGTGCGCGCGGCTGGAGCGGTCGCGGTCGGTGGCGGCGGACACGATGGCCGACGATCCCCGGCCGTACGCCGTCTACCTCGCCTGGTTCGGCCCCGGGCTGGTCAAGGTCGGGATCACGGCGGACGAGCGCGGGTCCACGCGGCTGCTGGAGCAGGGGGCGGTGGTGTTCAGTTGGCTGGGGCGCGGGCCGCTGATGGCGGCGCGGCGGGCCGAGGAGCTGCTGCGGGCGGCGCTGGGGGTGCCGGACCGGATTCCGTACAAGGAGAAGAGGGCCGTGCGGACCTCGTTGCCCGCGCGGGCGGAGCGGGCGCGGGAGATCGAGGAGCTGCACCGGCGGGCCGGGGCGCTGGTGGGGTGGCCGGACTCCCTGGAACGGGCGCCGTTCGAGGCGGTGGACCATGCCGGGGTGTTCGGGCTCGAAGGGCTGCGGCCGATGACCGGCGTGGTGACCGAGCTGGTGCCGGGCGGGGTGGTCGCGGGGCGGCTGCTGGCCGCCGCGGGGCCCGATCTGCATCTGGGGACGGCGGACGGCGGGGTGGTGGTGCTCGACACCCGGCTGATGAGCGGGTGGGAGCTGGCGGGCGCGCAGGGTGCGGCGGGCGCGCGGGGCGCGCGGGGCGCGGCGGGGGGTGTGACTGTGCCGGTGAAGAGTGTGGAGCGGGGCGTGCAGGGCGGGCTTTTCTGACCGGACGGTCAAGACTTGGATCCCTTTCGGATCCCGTACTGCAATGAGTCTGGACTGGAGGGACGTGCGCGTCGGAGGGTGATCGTCATGGACATCAAGCCTTTCCAAGCGCATGAACCGCCTTACTACGCAGTCGTTTTCACGTCCGTCATGAGGGCGGGGGAAGTCGGCGAGTACGGCGAGGCCGCCGCGCGGATGGAGGAGCTCGTCAAGGAGGTGCCCGGGTTCCTGGGGTACGAGTCCGCCCGGACGCCGGGTGGGCTCGGGATCACCGTGGGCTACTTCCGGGACGAGGAAGCGATCAGCGTGTGGCAGCGGAACGCGGAGCACCGGGCCGTGCAGCAGCAGGGCAGGGAGGAGTGGTACGACAGCTACTCCGTGCACGTCGCCAAGGTGGAGCGGAGCTATGGCTTTGAGCGGGGATGAGGGAGTGGGGGGTGTGGTGGGGGGTGACGCGGTGGGTGATGCGGTGGGGGAGGACGCCGGTGTACGGCGGTTCTGGGGGCGGCTCGGGCTGCCGGGGCTCATCGACGTACACACGCATTTCATGCCGGAGCCGGTGCTCAGGAAGGTGTGGGCGTACTTCGACGCCGTCGGGCCGCTGACCGGGATGGAGTGGCCCATCACCTACCGGCACGAGGAAGAGGAACGGGTCGCGCTGCTGCGGGAGTTCGGGGTGCGGCACTTCACCTCGATGCTCTACCCGCACAAGGCGGGCATGGCGGCCTGGCTCAACGGCTGGGCGGCGGATTTCGCGGCCCGTACCCCCGAGTGCCTGCACACGGCGACCCTCTTTCCGGAGGAGGGGGTCGCGGCGTACGTGCGGCAGGCCGTGGAGAGCGGGGCGCGGGTCTTCAAGTCGCACCTCCAGGTCGGGGCGTACGACGCCAACGACCCGCTGCTCGACCCGGTCTGGGGCCTCCTGGCCGAGGCCGGAATTCCGGTGGTGATGCACTGCGGTTCGGGGCCCGCGCCCGGCAAGCACACCGGACCCGAGCCGGTCGGCCGGCTGCTCGCGCGGCATCCGCGGCTGAGGCTCGTGGTGGCGCACATGGGCATGCCGGAGTACGCCGATTTCCTTGCCCTGGCCGAGCGGTACGGGGAGGTCAGGCTGGACACGACCATGGCCTTCACCGACTTCTCCGAGCGCCTCGCCCCCTTCCCCGAGGGCGAGCTGGGGCGGCTGGCGGACCTGGGCGACCGGATCCTGCTGGGGACCGACTTCCCGAACATCCCGTATGGCTACGTGCACCAGCTGGAGGCCCTGGAGCGGCTCGGGCTGGGGGACGACTGGCTTCGGGCGGTCTGTCACGGGAACTCGGAGCGGCTCTTCGGGTTGTAGGAGGGCTGTGGGAGGAGGGGGAGGGGGAGGGGGCGTAGGAGGCTGGTGCGGGCGGGGCTGTGGGTTTCTCAGGGGATTCACAGAAATGAGAAAGGGTGCTCTCAGGGGCGTCGCCCAGCCTGTCCCCATGCGTACTGAAATGCTGAGGCCGGGCGGCGGGCCCGTCCGGGTGCTCGTCGTCGACGACGAGGCGCCGCTCGCCGAGCTGCTGTCGATGGCGCTGCGATACGAGGGGTGGGAGGTCCGCAGCGCCGGTGACGGTGCGGGAGCGGTCCGCTCCGCGCGCGGCTTCCGGCCCGACGCTGTCGTACTGGACATGATGCTGCCGGACATGGACGGCCTCACCGTCCTCGGGCGGCTGCGCTGCGAACTCCCGGACGTACCTGTGCTGTTCCTTACGGCGAAGGACTCGGTCGAGGACCGGATCGCGGGACTGACGGCGGGGGGCGACGACTACGTCACCAAGCCGTTCAGTCTGGAGGAGGTCGTGGCGCGGCTGCGCGGGCTGATCCGGCGCTCGGTGACGGCGGCCGCGGCCGTACGCGAGGAATCGCTGCTGGTGGTGGGGGACTTGACGCTGGACGAGGACAGCCACGAGGTCGTGCGCGGCGGCGAGGGCATTCACCTCACGGCGACCGAGTTCGAGCTGCTGCGCTTCCTGATGCGCAACCCGCGCCGCGTCCTCAGCAAGGCACAGATCCTGGACCGGGTCTGGAGCTACGACTTCGGCGGGCAGGCGAACGTCGTCGAGCTCTACATCTCGTACCTGAGGCGGAAGATCGACGCCGGCCGCCCGCCGATGATCCACACCCGGCGCGGGGCCGGATATCTGATCAAGCCGGGTGGGTGAGCGCGCGGTGTCCCTGCGGACCCGCCTGGTGGTTTCCGCCCTCGCGCTGATCGCGGTGGTCGCGGCGGTGATCGGGGCCGTTACGACGATCGCGCTGCACTCGTATCTGGAGCATCAGCTCGACGACGAGCTGATGTCGTCCGTACGGCGGGCCGAGCGCGACCCCGCTGATGTGACCGGGCAGGAGCTGAGGTTCGTGGCGGCGCCCGGGCAGCCGCTGGGGACCGTCGGCGGGCGCGTCGCGGCGGACGGGACCGTTCTGGTGGCCGCGAAGAGCGTCGAAGCGCAGGGGGCGCGGCCCGAGGCGCATCTGGCGGCGCTGTCCGGCGCGCAGACGCGGGCGCTGGGGCCGGTCGCGCGGGACTCCGGACCGCACACCGCGGAGGTTCCCGGGCTCGGTGACTACCGGATCGCCTCGACGCGCGACGGGGCGGTCGTGCTGGGCTTTCCGCTCGGCGGCGTACAGGACACCGTCAGCACGCTGATCGTCGTCGAGGTGTGCGTCACGGCCGCCGGTCTTGTGGCCGCCGGGCTCGCGGGCACGGCGATCGTGGGCGTCGCGCTGCGTCCGCTGCGGCGGGTCGCCGCGACCGCGACGCGCGTCTCCGAACTGCCGCTGCACAGCGGTGAGGTGGCGCTCCACGAGCGCGTACGGGGTCAGGAGGCCGACCCGCGGACCGAGGTCGGGCAGGTCGGTGCGGCGCTCAACCGGATGCTCGGGCACGTCGGTTCGGCCCTCGCGGCGCGGCAGGAGAGCGAGACGCGGGTACGGCAGTTCGTGGCTGATGCGAGCCATGAGCTGCGTACGCCGCTGGCCTCGATCCGCGGGTACGCCGAACTGACGCGGCGGGGGCGGGAGGCGGCCGGTCCGGATACGCGGCACGCGCTCGGGCGGATCGAGTCGGAGGCGGCGCGGATGACGGGGCTGGTGGAGGACCTGCTGCTGCTGGCACGGCTGGACGCGGGGCGTCCGCTGTCGGTGTCGTACGAGGACACTGATCTCTCGCCGCTGGTGGTGGACGCGGTGAGCGATGCGCGGGTGGCCGGGCGGGGGCACGTCTGGCGGCTGGAGCTGCCGGACGATCCTGCCGTCGTACGGGGCGATCCCGCGCGTCTCCAGCAGGTACTGGTGAACTTGCTGGCCAACGCGCGTACGCATACTCCGCCGGGCACCACTGTCACGGCGGCCGTGCGGTGCGTGGGCGCGGGCGCGGGCGAGGGCGAGGGCGCGGGCGGGTGGACGGTGGTGGAGGTACGGGACGACGGGCCCGGTGTTCCGCCGGAGCTGCTGCCGTACGTCTTCGAGCGCTTCGCACGGGGTGATGCGTCGCGGGCGCGGGCCGGGTCGGGGGCCGGGTCGCGGGTGGTGACGGGTACGGGGGAGGCGGGAAGTGGGGCGGCCGGTGGCGGTGCCGGTGCCGGTGCCGGTGGCGGTTCGACGGGGCTCGGGCTGTCGATCGTTCAGGCCGTCGTGCGTGCGCACGGGGGCGAGGTGACGGTCGAGAGCACGCCTGGGCGCACGGTTTTCGCGGTGCGGTTGCCTGCGGTGCGGGACGCGTAGCGGGGTCGGGGTGTGGGGAGGCCTCGCGCTTCGGGGTCGGTGCCGCGCCGGGGCGTCTCCTCGGGCGTCGAACGTTCGGGTAGGTGTTGGTTCGTTCGCGGGGGTTGCGTTCAACGCCCTGCGGGGAGCGCCCCGACACGTCCCCTCACCGGCGGCCTGGCAGGTGAGACGGGGCCGGGCGCGGTCCTCGCGCTGTCGGGGTGGGACTCACAGGTGGGGCACAGGGGGGTCACACTCTGCTGACAGGGGAGTTCGCGAGGGTCGGGATCATGCGAACCGACACCTCAGTGGGCGCTCTTCCGGCCAGGGAACACCTTCCGGCCGGAGAGCCGGGCGCCCCAGTACCCGTGCTCGACGTGGTCATCCCCGTGCACAACGAGGAGAAGGACCTCGAAGCTTGTGTGCTCCGGCTCCGCGAGCACCTGGCCCGCACCTTTCCGTACGCGTTCCGGATCACCGTCGCGGACAACGCGAGCACCGACCGCACGCCCGGCATCGCCGCCCGGCTCGGACGCGTGATGCCCGAAGTGACCTCCGTACGGCTGGAGCAGAAGGGGCGCGGGCGGGCCCTGCGCGCCGTCTGGGAGCGTTCCGACGCGCCCGTTCTCGCCTACATGGACGTCGATCTGTCCACCGATCTCAAGGCGCTGTTGCCGCTGGTCGCCCCGCTGATCTCGGGCCACTCCGACCTCGCCATCGGCTCCCGCCTGGCGGGCGGTTCGCGGGTGGTGCGCGGGCCGAAGCGCGAGTTCATCTCGCGTACGTACAACCTGATCCTGCGTTCCTCGCTCGCCGCGCGTTTCTCCGACGCGCAGTGCGGGTTCAAGGCGATACGCGCCGATGTGGCGGAGCGGCTGCTGCCGATGGTCGAGGACACCGGGTGGTTCTTCGACACCGAGATGCTGGTGCTCGCCGAACGCGCCGGACTGCGCATCCATGAGGTGCCGGTGGACTGGGTCGACGATCCTGACAGCACGGTGCACATCGTGCGTACGGCCGTCGACGACCTCAAGGGCGTGTGGCGGGTCGGGCGGGCGCTCGCCGTGGGCGCGCTGCCGCTGGACCGGCTCGCGCGGCCCTTCGGTGACGATCCGCGCGACCGCTCGATCGACGGCGTGCCCGGCGGGCTGGCCCGTCAGCTCGTCGGCTTCTGCGTCGTGGGCGCGCTGAGCACGCTCGTCTACCTGGTGCTGTACTCCGTCTTCCGGGCGGGAGCGGGCCCCCAGGCCGCCAACGCGCTCGCCCTGCTCGTCTCGGCCGTGGCCAATACGGCGGCCAACCGGAGGCTCACCTTCGGGGTGCGGGGCCGTGAGCGTGCCGTACGCCACCAGGCCCAGGGCCTCGTGGTGTTCGGTATCGGGCTCGCCCTCACCAGCGGTTCGCTCGCCGCCCTCGACGCGGCGGCCGGCGCGCCCTCCCACGGCACGGAACTCGCCGTGCTGATCACCGCCAACCTCGCCGCGACCGTACTGCGCTTCCTGCTGCTGCGCGCCTGGGTCTTCCCGGACCGGCGCACCGATCACCCCGAACGCGAACCGAAGAAGGCCGCCCGATGACCGCACACCGAAACGGCGACCCCCGCTGGGCGCGCCCCGCGCTTGCGGGGCTGCTGCTCGCCACCGCGCTGCTGTATCTGTTCAATCTCAGCTCCTCCGGTTACGCCAACTCCTTCTACTCCGCCGCCGTCCAGGCGGGCAGCGAGAGCTGGAAGGCCTTCTTCTTCGGCTCGTCCGACGCCGCGAACTCCATCACCGTCGACAAGCCCCCGGCCGCCCTGTGGCCGATGGCCCTGTCCGTACGGCTCTTCGGCCTCGGCTCGTGGCAGATCCTCGTCCCCGAGGTGCTGATGGGAGTGGGGACGGTCGCGGTGCTGTACGCCGCCGTACGCCGCCGCTTCTCCCCCGCCGCCGGCCTGATCGCGGGCGCCGTGCTCGCGCTGACGCCGGTCGCCGCGCTGATGTTCCGGTTCAACAACCCGGACGCGCTGCTCGCGCTGCTGATGACCGTCACCGTGTACTGCGTGCTCCGCGCTCTTGAGGACGCGCGGACCAAGTGGGTGGTGTGGGCGGGCGTGGCGGTCGGTTTCGCGTTTCTTACGAAGACGCTGCAGGCGTTTCTCATTCTGCCGCCGCTCGCCGTGCTGTACGCCGTGTGCGCCCCCACCTCCGTACGCCGCCGCCTCGGCCAGCTCGCTCTCGCCGGGCTCGCGCTCGTGGTCGCGGGCGGCTGGTGGGTCGCGATCGTCGAACTGTGGCCGGCGGCCTCGCGTCCGTACGTCGGAGGCTCGCAGACCAACAGCTTCCTGGAGCTGACCTTCGGCTACAACGGCCTCGGCCGGATCAACGGGGAGGAGACCGGAAGCGTCGGCGGTAGTGGCCGGGGAGGTGGTGGCTGGGGCGAGAGCGGCATCGGGCGGATGTTCAGTACGAACATCGGCGGCCAGATCTCCTGGCTGCTGCCCGCCGCGCTGATCCTGCTGGCCGCCGGTCTGGTTGTCACGTGGAGGGCGAAGCGGACGGACAGCGCGCGTGCCGCGTTGGTCGCGTGGGGCGGGTCGCTGCTGATGACCGCCGCCGTCTTCAGCTTCATGGCCGGGATCTTCCACGAGTACTACACCGTGGCCCTGGCCCCGTACATCGCCGCCCTGATCGGCATGGGTACGACCGTGCTCTGGGAAGAGCGTCGCTCGTTCCTGGCGGCGGGAACGCTCGGCGTGACGGCCGCGGTGACGTCCCTGTGGGCGTACGTCCTGCTGGGGCGGACCGCTGACTATGTGCCGTGGCTGCGCTGGGCCGTGGTGGTGTGCGGTGTGGTGGCGGCGGTCGGGCTGGTGTTCGCGGGGCGGGCGGACCGGCGGATCGCTCTGGGGGCCGCCGGGCTCGGGCTCGCGGCGGCGCTGGCGGGGCCGGGCGCGTACGCCGCTTCCACGGTCGGTAGCGCGCACACCGGGTCGATCGTGACGGCGGGACCGGCCTCGATGCGGGGTGGTCCCGGCGGGGGCGGTCCAGGTGGTGGTCCTGATGGCCGTCCTGGTGGTGGTCCTGGTGGTGGTTTCGGCGGGGGGCTCGCGGCGGGTGAGCGTCCGGCGGGCGCGCAGCCCGGGGGCCAACAGGCCGCTCCCGCAGGCGGCATGCTGCCCCCCGGCGGCGCTCCGGGCGCGGGGGAGCGTGAGGGCGGCAGGGGCGGCGCCGGTGGCATGGGAGGTCTCCTCAACGGCCAGAGCGTCGGCTCCGATACCGAGGCCAAGCTCCGCGCCGACGCCGAGGAGTACACCTGGGCCGCTGCGGCGATCGGCTCCCAGAACGCCGCGAGCTACCAACTCGCCACCGGAAAGCCGGTGATGGCGATCGGCGGGTTCAACGGCAGCGATCCGTCCCCGACCCTGACCCAGTTCAAGGCGTACGTACAGAAGGGCGAGATCCACTACTTCATCGCCGGCGGGAACGGCGGTCCCGGCGGTGGCAACTCGGCGATCACCACCTGGGTCGAGGCCAACTTCACCAAGGTCACTGTCGACGGGACGACCCTCTACGACCTGACCGGCCAGAAATAATTATACGGCGTACAGGAGTTCCTTGTACGGTGTACGGGAGGGGGTGGGCCGCGATCCGGCCCCGCCCCCGCCCCCGTACCCGTACAAGGAGACCCCCGCATGACGGCGACGACCGCCGAGAACCGCCCCACCGCGCAAGGCCACCCGCAGCGCTGGCTGATCCTCGGTGTCATCTGCCTCGCCCAGCTCACCGTGCTGCTGGACAACACCGTGCTCAACGTCGCGATCCCCTCCCTCACCAAGGAACTGGACGCGTCCACCGCCGACATCCAGTGGATGATCAACGCGTACTCCCTGGTCCAGTCCGGCCTGCTCCTCACCGCCGGCAGCGCCGCCGACCGCTACGGCCGCAAGAGGATGCTCGTCGCCGGCCTCGCGCTCTTCGGTATCGGCTCGCTCGTCGCCGGCCTCGCGCAGTCGAGCGCCCAGTTGATCGCCGCCCGCGCGGGCATGGGCATCGGCGGCGCGCTGCTGATCACGACCACCCTCGCCGTCGTCGTCCAGATCTTCGACGACACGGAGCGCGTGAAGGCCATCGGCCTGTGGTCGACGGTCAACTCGCTCGGCTTCGCGGTCGGTCCGCTCATCGGCGGCGTCGTGCTCGACCACTTCTGGTGGGGCGCGATCTTCCTGATCAACATCCCGGTCGCGATCATCGGCCTCGTCGCCGTCGTCTCCCTCGTACCGGAGTCCAGGAGCAAGCAGGGCGACCGGCCCGACCTGCTCGGCGCGCTGCTCTCCACCGTCGGCATGACCGCAGTCGTGTACGCGATCATTTCCGGCCCCGAGCACGGCTGGACCTCAGCGCAGGTGCTGCTCCCGGCGGCGGTGGGCGTCGTCGTCCTCGGCGCGTTCGCCGTGTGGGAGCTGCGCATCCCGTACCCGATGCTGGACATGCACTTCTTCCGCAACCAGCGCTTCGTCGGAGCCGTCGCGGGAGCGATCCTCGTCGCGTTCGGAATGGGCGGCTCGCTGTTCCTGCTCACGCAGCACCTCCAGTTCGTACTCGGGTACGGGCCCCTGGAAGCCGGGCTGCGGACGGCCCCCCTCGCCCTTACCGTCGTGGCGCTCAACCTCACCGGTATCGGCGCCCGGCTGCTGCCCAGGCTGGGTACGCCCGGAACCATCGCGTCCGGCATGACGCTGCTGTCGGCGGGCCTCGCCGCGATCGCACTCCTCGGTGGCTCCGGCTACGGCGGAATGCTGCTCGGCCTGGTCGTGATGGGCGCGGGCATCTCGCTCGCCATGCCCGCCATGGCCAACGCCATCATGAGCGCCATCCCGCCGGAGAAGGCGGGCGTCGGCGCGGGCATCAACGGCACGCTGGCCGAGTTCGGCAACGGCCTCGGCGTCGCCGTCCTGGGCGCGGTGCTGAACTCCCGCTTCGCCGCCCTCGTACCCGCCGCCGTCGGCGCGGCCTCGCTGCCCGCGGCGCTGGCGGCGGCGGGTGACGCGCAGGAGCGCGCCCGTATCGCGGACGCCTTCGCCTCCGGAGTCGAAACCAGCCAACTGGTGGGCGCGGTCGCGGTACTCGCCGGCGGGCTTCTCGCAGCGGTGCTGCTGCGCCGGGCCGAGCGGGCAGACTCATCCGGAGCAGCAGCAGCGGCATAGCATCGGGAGCGGGGCAGCGGACTGGAGCATTCCGGTCCGTGGCCCGCCCCCGTGCCCGCCGGGAGAACGAGGAGTGTGCGTCATGGTGTCCGCGGCCGACCGCGTCAAGAATCCGGCCCGTAACAGCGTCTGGCTGGAGGAGAAGACATCGCGCACCCGCAAGGCCGACCAGCCGGCCGGTCTCGACCGGGACCGGATCACCGCGGTGTCGGTGCGGCTGCTCGACGCGGAGGGGCTCGCGAAGTTCTCCATGCGCCGGCTGGCCGCCGAGCTGAACGTCACCGCGATGTCCGTCTACTGGTACGTCGACACCAAGGACGACCTGCTGGAACTCGCCCTCGACTCGGTCTTCAGCGAGATCACGCCGCCGGCGGAGACGGACGACTGGCGGGACCGCCTGCGCGGACTCGCGACCAGCTACCGGGAGTTGCTGGTCCGGCACGTGTGGGTGTCGCCGCTGATCGGTACGTTCCTGAACATCGGGCCGCACTCGCTGGCGTTCTCCCGGGCCGTACAGAACGTGATGCGCGCGACCGGGCTGCCACCACACGGGCAGATGGGCGGCCTGGCCGCGGTGTTCCAGTTCGTGTACGGCTTCGGGACCATCGAGGGTCACTTCGTGCAGCGCTGCGCGTCGGCGGACATGAGCCAGGACGAGTACTTCACCGAGGCGATGGGCGCGATCAGTACGGCGCCGGAACTCCGGGAGACCTTCGAGAACGCGAAGGATCTGATGGACGCGCGGGGCGGGGACACGGTGGCGGAGATGCGCGAGCGGGACTTCGATTTCGCCCTGGAGACGCTGATCGCCGGCATTGAGGCCATGGCGTCCCGCTGAGTGATCGGCGCATCGCCACGAATGCTTCGTCGCAGCACAGAAGCGGATAGAGTCTGTTCGTCCTTTGCTCGCAGTCGGGAATGTGCTGCGGAGCTCTCCTGCGCATGGCCGCACGCTCAGCCATGCTCGCCGAAGAGGTTCGTGGTGACTGCGTCCGACATTCCGGAGATTTCGTACGATTCTGCCCATTTGGGGTCGACTGGCTCGCTCGCCGAGTCGTTGGCCGCTGCCGCGATCGCCCTGCACGAAGCCGATGGGCGCGCGGAGACGGCGAGGATCGCGGTACGGCTGGCCACGGACATCGTGCCCGACGCCGACCACGCGGGCATTTCCGTCGTCGAACGTGCGGGACGCGTCCGTACCGTCGCCTGCACAGACGAGGTCGTACGGACCGTGGACGCCGCCACCAGCTGCGGAGCCGGCTGCGCCATGCGCCGGCCGGAACTGTGGACCACCCCTGTCGTGCGTATCGCGGACATCGCCGAATGCGACGGCCACGGGGCTGTACTCACCGGGAGCGGCCTGCGCTCGGTCCTGTTTCTGCGGCTCCGCGGCCACCAGCGAAGATTCAGCGTGCTGACGCTCTACTCGCGCAAGCCGCGCGCCTTCGACGACGAATCCGTACGCACCGGTCGACTGTTCTCCGCGCATCTCGGTATCGCCCTGGAGAGCGTGGAAGTACAGGAACAGCTCGCCGAGGCCATGCACACCCGAGACGTGATCGGACAGGCCACCGGCATTCTCATGGGGCGAATGAACATCGACGCGGCGCAGGCCTTCGACCGTCTGGTAAGCGCCTCTCAGAAAGGCAATGTGAAGCTCCGCGACATTGCGTCACGCATCGTCGAAGTCAGGGCCACCGAATAGCACCGAGCGTGACCGGAGCAATTGCGGGAAGATGGAATGCATGACGGATACGGCGCGGAGTTCGCACGGCACAAGCAGCAGCGGGGTCGACGGATTCGACTTGGCGTCGATCCAGGACGCCGTCGCCGAGTGGCGGGGCCTCCATGCCTTCCTCCAGGACGTCACGGAGCGCGCGGTACGGGCGATGGACGGCGCGGACGCGTGCAGCATCACCATGCGCCGCAACGGCCGCCTGGTCACGGCCGCCGCCGAAAGCGGCGGTGCGCTCCAGCTGGACCTGCTCCAGTACGACGCCGAGGCCGGGCCCTGCGTGTGCAGCATGGAGAACGGTGAGGAGAACTACGTACCCGACATGCTCCTGGAGCGGCGCTGGGCCCCGTACCCGGCCGCGGCGGCGGCGCATGGCGCACGGTCCGTCCTGGCCACGCCGCTGGCGCTGAACTCCCACTCCCTCGGCGCCCTCAACCTCTACTCCGGGAAGCCCGACGCCTTCGCGACCCAGCTGGAAATGGCGCGGCGGCTCTCCGCCCAGGCGGCGGGAGCGGTCGCCGTCGCCGAACGGATCGAGCAGGAGGCGGAGACCGTGCGCGACCTGCGGACCGCGATGCTCTCGCGCTCGGTCATCGACCAGGCGATCGGCATAGTCATCGCCAGTAGACGCTGCACCGCGAACGAGGCGATGGACATCCTGCGCCGCGCCTCCCAGGCCCGGAACGTCAAGCTGCGCGACCTCTGCCACGACATGGTGGCCGGGGCGGGCGGCGGCCCGCCCCCGCCCGGCTCCTTCACCAGCCGAGGCCAGGAGGACCCCCCTCCCGGCCGGCTCGCCCCTCTCTAGGCCTGCGGCAGCCGATCCCCCTGCACCGCCTGTACGTCGAGCTCCACCCGCAGCGTCGCGCCGATCGCCGAGATCCCGGCCTGGACGACCTGGTTGTAGTTCATGGCGAAGTCGTCCCGGCGCAGTTCCGCAGTCGCCCGGAAGGCAGCCCGTACGCCGCCCCACGGATCCGGGCCCGTGCCCAGGTAGCTGAGGTCCAGGTCGACCGGGCGGGCGATGCCGTGGAGCGACAGCTCGCCGTGCACCGTCCACCGGTCGGGCCCGGCCGGCGTCAGGCCCGTGCTGCTGTACGTGATCTCGGGGTAGCGCTCCACGTCCAGGAAGTCGGGCGACTTGAGGTGCGTGTCCCGCATTCCGTTGCCCGTGTCGATGCTCGCCGCACCGATCACCGCCTCCACGCGCGACTTCTCCAGGTCTTCGGCGATCTCGATGTGCCCGCCGAATTCGAGGAACCGGCCGTGCACGCTGGAGAGGCCCAGGTGCTGGGCGACCGCGGCCACCGACGAGTGCGCGGGGTCCAGGGCCCAGGTGCCGGGCGGCGGCAGCTCCACGCCGCCCTGGCGGGCCAGTACGACCGTTCCCGCCTCCGCCCACCCGCTCGCCGTGACGAACGCCGTGGACGCGGCGGGGGCGTAACCGGCCGCCGTCACGATCACCGTGTAAGGACCGGCGGGCAAGGGGGCATCGGTCCTTACCGAGCCCTCCTCGTCCGCCGCCGCCCGGATCACCTGCGTGCCGGTCATGTCGGTCACGGTCACCACCGCGTGCTGCACGGCCCAGCCGTCGCGGGTCCGTACCTGTGCGCGAAGTCCCATCCCGTTTTCTCTCCTTGCGAACGAATGACGAGGGCCCCGGGCCGGGGCCGACAGGCGTCCCCTGCCTGTCGGCCCCGCCACCGGGGCCCGTTCCACACCGGCCGCGAGACACGAGTGGCGCGCCTCCGCTCGGGACGCGCCCCCGCGACGCGGCCGGGGGCTCTGGATTACTCGCCCGGGTGGGCGAGCTCGATGTCGTGGCCGTCGACGCCGCGGCCCACGACCGTGAGCGCTCCGGCCACCGGCGGGTAGCCGGTCGCGACGACCGTGTACTCGCCCGAGTCGAGGTCGGCGAAGGCGTACGCCCCGTCGTCCCCGGTGGTGGAGGTGGCGACCACGTTCCCGGCCGCGTCCATCAGCGTCACCCGGGCGTCGGCCAGCGGACGCCGGTCGGCGCCGCCGCGTACCGTGCCCTGGACCAGCGCACCGGACCGCAGCGCGACCTCGACGCGGGTGACGCCCTGGCCGCCGATCTCCACCGGCAGCGCCGTCGGGCGGAAGCCGGCCGCGTTCACCGCGACGGTCACCGTGCCGGGGATCAGCTCGTCGAAGACGAACTCGCCCTGTGCGGCGGACTTGCCCGTCGCCAGCACATCGCCGCGTACGTCGGTCACGACGACCATCGCGTCCTCGACCGGCAGGCCGCCGTCGGCGGCGCGCACGGTGCCGGTGAGTCCGCTCGTACCGGACAGGAGGATGTCGTACGCGACGGGCTCGTCACCCACGACCACCGTGGAGGCCTGCGGCTGGAAGCCGTCGGCGGAGGCGATCAGGACGTACGAACCGGCTGCCGGGGCGTCCAGTGCGTAACGGCCGTCCTGGGCGACCGCGCGGCCGAGCTGCCGCCCGGCGAGCGAGATGAGCGTGACCGCGGCGTGCGGGACGGCCGTTCCCTCGGCGGTACGGACCGTGCCGTGCAGGGTCTTGCCGGTGACGAGGGGGGCCGCGACGGCCTCGGTGGGGGCTGCCGCCTCGGCGGGCACCGGCTCGGTCTCCGCCGTCCGGACCGCGTCGTCGTTGGACGACTTCAAGGCGACCTCCTTCACGAACAGCACCAGGACCAGACCGACCAGCGCGATGGGCGCGGCGTACAGAAAGAGGTCGGCGACCCCGTCTCCGTACGCGCTCTCCATGACGGTCCTGATCGGCGCGGGCAGCGCGTCCATGTCCGGGATGGTGTTCCCGCCGCCCGCGGCGGACGGCTTGATGTGGAGCGCGGCGAGGCCGTCCTCGACGTAGTGGGTGATGCGGCTGGAGAGCACCGCGCCGAGCGCCGAGACGCCGACCGCGCCACCCAGGGAGCGGGTGAAGGTCACCAGCGAGCTGGCCGCGCCGAGTTCGTGCGGCTCGACCTGGTTCTGGGAGGCCAGCACCAGGTTCTGCATCATCATGCCGAGGCCGAGGCCGAGGACCGCCATGTAGACGGCGACCTGCCAGTACTCGGTGTCGTACGTGATGGTGCTGAGCAGGCCGAGGCCCGCGACGAGTCCGACACCGCCGCCGACCAGGAAGCCCTTCCAGCGGCCGGTCTTGGTGATGATCTGGCCGGACACGGTCGAGGAGATGAAGAGGCCGGCGATCATCGGGATCGTCATGACGCCGGACATCGTCGGCGACTTGTCCCGGGCGAGCTGGAAGTACTGGCTCAGGAAGACCGTCGAGCCGAACATCGCCACACCGACGAAGAGGCTCGCGAACGACGTGAGCGCGATCGTGCGGTTACGGAAGAAGCGCAGCGGGATCAGGGGCTCCGCGGCCTTCGTCTCGACGAGGATGAAGATCAGGCCGAGCACGATGGAGCCGCCGACCATGGCGTACGTCTGCCACGAGATCCAGTCGTAGTTGTCGCCCGCCAGGGTCACCCAGATCATCAGCAGCGAGACGGACGCGGCCAGGAAGAACGCGCCGAGCCAGTCGATCCTCACCTTGCGGCGCACGACCGGGAGCTTGAGGGTCTTCTGGAGGAGGACCAGGGCGATGGCCGCGAACGGCACACCGACGTAGAAGCACCAGCGCCAGCCCAGCCAGTCGGTGTCGGTGATGACACCGCCGAGCAGCGGACCGCCGACCGTGGCGACGGCGAACGTCGCGCCGATGTAGCCGGCGTACCTGCCCCGCTCACGCGGCGGGATCATCGCGGCGATCACGATCTGCGAGAGCGCGACCAGACCGCCGGTGCCGACGCCCTGGAGCACGCGGAAGGCGATGAGCGTTCCGGTGTTCTGCGAGACACCGGCGAGCGCCGAGCCGATCACGAAGATGACCAGGGCTATCTGGACCAGCAGCTTCTTGCTGAAGAGGTCCGCCAGCTTGCCCCACAGGGGCGTGGTCACGGTCATGGACAGCAGGGCGGCGGTGACGACCCAGGTGTACGCGCTCTGGGTGCCGTCGAGGTCCCTGATGATCTCGGGGAGGGCGTTGGACACGATCGTCGACGACAGCATCGCGACGAACATGCCGAGCAGAAGACCGGTGAGGGCCTCCATGATCTGCCGGTGAGTCATCGGCGCGCCGTCGGAGGAGTGGTGGTGGGACCCCTGCTTGGCGTGGCCGCCCCGCACACCGGCCGGTGTGGTCGTAGCCATTGAATTCCTTTGCTTACGCGGGCGTTGCGGGTGTTACGGGCATTGCTGGTGCTGCGGTGTCGTGCTCGAAGTGGTGCGGGGCCCTGGCCCGGCAGTCACCGCTGTGCTGACCCGGGGGGCGACCCCCGGACCCCCGGCAGTCAAAACTGCTGCGCAGGCGGGCCAGCATGGTGTTGAGCTGTCCGACCTCGTCGTCGGACCAGTCGTCGAGGGCGCCGGCGAGCGTCTGGACGTAGCGCTCGGAGAGTTCCTCCAGAAGCGCCTTGCCCGCCGGGTTGAGCCGCAGGATGCGGGAGCGCTTGTCGCACGGGTCGGGGGCCCGGTCGATCCAGCCGCGCTCCGCCACATGCGCCACGTGCCGGCTGGTCACCGACATGTCGACCGCGAGGAGCTCGGCGAGCCGGCTCATCCGCATCTCGCCGTGGCGGTCGAGGAGGGTGAGCACGGCGGCCGATCCGGCCGGGCAGTGCGCGGGCAGGACGCGTGCGAGATCGCGCTTCACGGCACCGATGGCACTGAGCTGCCGGGCCAGTTCCGCGAACTGACTCTGTGCGGCCATGGGCACCTCCGAACATCTTGTTGCTTAGGGCAACCATAGAAGTAGTTGGTTGCTTCAGGCAAACTAAATCGGGCCTGCCGGAGTAAAGGAACCCAAAAGGCTCCGTGCATGGCGGGTCAAGGGCGTCCGCGCGGCCGGTAAAGCCGCAGATCACGCCCGTCGGAGGGTCCGGGGTGTGCTGAGGGGGCCTACTTCGCTAGGGTCGTGGCCCATGGCACACAACCCCCACGCTCCGCAGGGTCCCGAGGGTCAGCACGACCCGGCGGGCAGCACCCAGATGTTCCGCGCCTTCGTGGACGACGGCGAACCGCAGCGGCAGCAGCCGGCCGCGGCCGCCGCGTCCGGCGGCCCCAAGACCGGCGTGATCGTCGGCGTCGTAGCCGTCGTCGTGATCCTCGCGGCGGTCGCCTGGCTCGCGTTCGGCTGATCCGTTCCGCTGATCCGTTCGGTTGATCCGTTCCGCGGATCACTTCCAGTCGGCGGTGACCTCCTGGGTCTCGACTCGCATACCCAGGGGCACCCGCCAGGCGTCCACACACACGGTGTACGTCTTCCTCACGGCCGCGCCCGCGGCGATCGGCCCGGGCAGCGGCTGGGTCGACCACCTGGTGTCCCAGTCCACGCCGAGCGCGCCGATGATGTGCGTTCCGAAGGTCACGGTGCCCGAACGGACCGCTGACTGCCCGGTGTTGCGGAACGGCACGGTCACCTGCTCGCACCAGCGCTTGTCGCCGGGCGCGAGCAGCGGGTCGCCGAGCTTGAGTACGGCGGGCCCGGCGGGCGGCGCAGGGGGCGGCGCGTGGGAGGCGCCCCCGGAGCCGGTCCCCGGCCCCGGCCCGTTCCCCGGCGCCCCCGGCGCTCCGGTCACCGGCGGCTTCGTCGACGTACCACCGCCACTGCCGCCTTCGCTGCCGCCACCACCTCCACTGCCGTCTTCGTTGCCGCCGGGCGCGCCGGGCGGCTTTGCGTGGGCCGTCTTGCCGGAGCGCGACCCGCCGCCCTTGGCCGGCGGCCCCTCCGTCGCGGGGCCGCTGCCACCACCACCGTCGGGCGCGCGCGTACCACCCGCGTCCCCGCCGCCACCGTCGGCGGAGGGCGGCCCGTCACCAGAGCCACCACGGCCACCGCGCCCGGCACCAGGCGTACTGTCCCCGTCGAGCGGCACCAGCTCGACCTTGCCCTCCGGTGGTACGGCCCGTCCCGGCGCCCGCTCCGGCCCCGGACCCGCCGCGCCGACCGCCGCATAGCCGTCGTCGCCGCCGCTCCCGCCACCGCACGCGGCCAGCACCCCGCCCAGACACAGCACAACCGCCGCGGCGCCCGTAGCGGCACCTCGGCGGCCGTGTGTCAGCACATGACGTCGCATCGCGCCAGTTTGTCTGACGCACCGTCAATTAGGAACCGGTCTGCACCATCAAGAACCCGCGCCCGGGGCTCAGTCCGCGATGAGCCCTTCCCGTAGCTGTGACAGCGTGCGCGTCAGCAGCCGCGAAACGTGCATCTGCGAGATGCCGACCTCTTCGCCGATCTGGGACTGGGTCATGTTCGCGAAGAACCGCAGCATGATGATCTGGCGTTCGCGCGGCGGCAGTTTGGCCAGCAGCGGCTTCAGCGACTCGCGGTACTCGACGCCTTCCAGCGCCATGTCCTCGTACCCGAGCCGGTCCGCCAGCGAGCCCTCGCCGCCGTCGTCCTCCGGGGAGGGCGAGTCCAGTGAGCTCGCGGTGTAGGCGTTGCCCACCGCGAGGCCGTCGACGACATCCTCCTCCGACACCCCCAGTACGGCGGCGAGTTCGGGGACGGTCGGCGACCGGTCGAGCTTCTGCGCGAGGTCGTCGCTCGCCTTCGTCAGCGCGAGCCGCAGCTCCTGGAGGCGGCGCGGGACCCGTACCGACCAACTGGTATCGCGGAAGAAGCGCTTGATCTCACCGACGACCGTCGGCATCGCGAACGTCGGGAATTCCACGCCCCGTTCGCAGTCGAACCGGTCGATCGCTTTGATCAGGCCGATGGTGCCGACCTGGACGATGTCCTCCATCGGCTCGTTGCGGCTGCGGAACCGGGCCGCGGCGTAACGCACCAGGGGGAGGTTGAGTTCGATGAGCGTGTCCCGTACGTACGTACGGTCCGGGCTGTCTTTCTCAAGGGCGGCAAGCCGCAGGAAGAGCGAGCGGGACAGAGTGCGGGTGTCGATGGCTTCCGGCTGCGACACCAGCGGCGGCGGAGGAGCCGTCACCTGGTCGAGCACGGCGGGCACTTCCTTCGTGAGCACCTTCGAGCTGCCCTGTTCTGCGGACATGCCAGCCCCCTTTCGGTCGACTGCGGTCGCTGACGGTAGCGGCGGGCGCTCCCGTCGGAGGAAGCAGCCTCCACCTGAATACCGGCGGCGGAGCTGCGGCAAACGCGGTTCCAGCAGAATGTCACATGTCGGCAACACGCTGTAGCGCCAAGTCGACAAATCTGCGCAGGAAAAGGGGGGTGTGCGGCTTTTCGGCCATGGGCGGGTACTACCCGATCCGGTTACGCCTCGATTCGATTTGCGGATCGAAGGCGGGCGAAGCTCCTCGCCAGCAGTCTTGACACATGCATCTGCGAGACGCCCAGTTCGGCACTGATCTGGGACTGTGTCAGATTGTTGTAATACCTGAGCAGCAGGATCCGTTGCTCACGTTCGGGCAGTTGTACGAGCAGATGCCGTACGAGGTCGCGGTGCTCGACACCGGCCAGCGCCGGGTCCTCGTACCCGAGCCGGTCGAGCAGCCCCGGCAGCCCGTCACCCTCCTGGGCGGCCTCCAGCGAGGTCGCGTGGTACGAGCGCCCCGCCTCGATGCAGGCCAGTACCTCGTCCTCGGAGATGCGCAGGCGCTCGGCGATCTCGGCGGTCGTGGGGGAGCGCCCGTGGGCCGTCGTGAGGTCCTCGGTGGCCCCGCTGACCTGGACCCACAGCTCGTGGAGCCGGCGCGGCACGTGCACGGTCCTGACGTTGTCGCGGAAGTACCGCTTGATCTCGCCCACGACGGTCGGCATCGCGAAGGTCGGGAACTGCACGCCGCGGTCCGGGTCGAACCGGTCGATCGCGTTGATCAGCCCGATCGTGCCGACCTGTACGACGTCCTCCATCGGCTCGTTGCGGCTGCGGAACCGGGCCGCGGCGTACCGCACCAGCGGGAGGTTCGCCTCGATGAGCGCGCCGCGCACGCGGTTGTGCTCGGGCGTGCCCGGTTCCAGCCCCTTCAGCTCCGCGAACAGCACCTGCGTGAGGGCCCTGGTGTCCGCGCCACGGCTCTTGCGGGTGCCGCCTGCCGGGGGATCGGAGGCGGTCTCGGGAGGGAGCGGTTGAAGCTGCTGGGGCGGAGCTTGAGGCGCTGTACTGGCCGGCACGGTCACGCCACCCCTTTTCTCGGTCAACCACGATCAACTCATCCGTCAAAAGCGGTCATAGCATCACAAGACATGTGCACTGTGTGCAAGCACCGTATAACTCCGTGTTGACGGCAAGTTGGGTCTTAAACATGCAAAAACCCCGCACCGGACCGGTGCGGGGCCTGCTGGCGCGGGGGCTCAGAACTCGTAGTCGGCGATCACCCACGTGGCGAATTCACGCCACTGTCCGGCGGCCGCCTGGTGGGCCGGGTGCTCGATGTACCGCTTCAGCGCGTCGCGGTCCTGGACCGCCGAGTTGATGGCGAAGTCGTACGCGATGGGCCGGTCGGTGATGTTCCAGGCGCATTCCCAGAACTCCAGCTCGGGAACGACCCCGCCGAGCTCTTCGAAGGCCTTCGCGCCGGCGCGCACGCGCGGCTCGTCCCGCTCGACACCCTCGTTGAGCTTGAAGAGGACCAGATGGCGGATCAAGGGGCACTCCTACTGAATCAGCTGGGTCATGAACTCACCGACGCCGTGGGCGGCACTGGACACGCCTTCGAACCCAATCTGGACGAAATCGGTCGCCCGCTTGGGAGAAGTGATGATCGTGTACAGGGCGAAGACGGCGACCACGTAAACAGCGATCTTCTTCGTTTGCACCATCTGTGCGGCCTCCCCTGCCGGTCCCGTGAGTCGCGTGAGTCTAACCGCACAACGCGAAAGCCCCGACTCGGGGAGCCGGGGCTTTCGTTCTGAGCGGTAGCGGTGGGATTTGAACCCACGGAGGAGTTGCCCCCTCACACGCTTTCGAGGCGTGCTCCTTAGGCCGCTCGGACACGCTACCGAGAGAGAGCTTAGCCCACGCCGGGCCGTGCTCCGAAATCGGTTCCTCAGCGGCCCCTTCAGCGGCCTCCGCGTCGGTCTCTTCAGAGGTCTCTGCGGCGGTCTTCAGCGGTCCCTGAAGAAGGCCGTCAGCAGATCCGAGCACTCCCTTTCGAGTACGCCCTGGATGACTTCGGGCCGGTGGTTCAGCCTCCGGTCCCGTACGACGTCCCAGAGCGAACCGGCGGCGCCCGCCTTCTCGTCGAGCGCCCCGTAGACCACCCGCTCCACCCGGGACTGCACGATCGCTCCCGCGCACATCGTGCACGGTTCCAGGGTGACGACCAGTGTGCAGCCCGTCAGCCGCCACTCGCCGAGCTCGCGCGCCGCCCTGCGGACGGCCAGCACCTCGGCGTGCGCCGTCGGATCACCCGTCGCCTCCC
Organism: Streptomyces sp. ISL-99; assembly: GCF_018614005.1. NCBI lineage: Bacteria > Bacillati > Actinomycetota > Actinomycetes > Kitasatosporales > Streptomycetaceae > Streptomyces > Streptomyces sp. ISL-99. Next base: position 12,942 of record NZ_JAGGPC010000023.1, on the reverse strand, counting down.
GCTCGTTGTGACCCGCCGCGAGCAGCGAGCCGTCGGGAGCGAGCAGGACGGCGCCGACCGGCACATCGCCGGCCTCCGCCGCCCGCGCCGCCTCGTCCAGGGCAAGGCGCATGGGCGCCCGCCACCGGTCCCGTACCGGATCGGGCTCCGACTCCGGTCGTTGTTCGTCTGTCACTGCCGGGCTCACTACTGGACGGTCTCCAGTACGTCGGCCGCGCCCAGCGCGTCGGCGATCTCCACGAGTGCGTCCGTGCCGAGCGCCAGCAGTTCCTTCTCGGCGAGGCCGAGGTCCGCGAGGATCCCCGTCTCCCCGAGCGGACCAGCCGGTACGACGCTGCCGTCGTCCGCCCTGATCTCCTCCTCGTCGTTGTCGTCCATGTCGTCGGGGCCCTCGTCCGGTTCCCCGTCCTCGGTGCCGTCGAGGTCGACGAGCTCCTCCAGGACGTCCGGGTCCTCGGGCTCCCGGCCGAGCAGTTCGTCGGTGAGCAGGATCTCCCCGTACGAGGAACGAGCGGCCGCGGCCGCGTCGGAGACATAGATACGAGGGTCCTCCTCGCCGTCCACCCGGACGAGGCCGAACCATGCGTCTTCCTGCTCGATGAAGACGATCACCGTGTCGTCGTCGACCGTGGCCTCGCGGGCCAGATCGGTCAGGTCGGACAAGGTTTCCACGTCGTCGAGCTCCGTGTCGCTCGCTTTCCACCCGTCTTCGGTGCGCGCGAGCAGTGCGGCGAAGTACACCGTGACTCTCCCACTGGTCTTGAGAAGTGCCGGTTGGAGTTCCTCCCGGCCGGAGGGTGTCGCTGAGGTTGGGGAGAAACCGTTTCGCAGCTCCGAGCCCCGCCCACTCGGAATCGTGGCAGAAGAAAGCGTTCCGCGAGAGGTCTTCCGCTCTTGCGTCGTGTACCAGTCCTGCGAGAAAGCCCCTACCAGCGGAAGGTGCGCATCCGCATCTGCTGCCGCATCCGGGCCGCCCGGGCCCGGCGCGGCTGTACCCGCTCGCGCAGTGCCTTCGCCTCGTTCAGCTCGCGCAGGAACTGGGCGCGCCGCCGCCTGCGGTCGGCCTCCCCCATGGTTTCCTGCTGTTCCTGGTCCTGTTCTCGGTCCTGTTCCGGCTCCTGGTCCTCGTCCGGCATCGGCCACACCACCCCAAGCCCGCGTCTGTCCCCCACCCCACCTTCCCTCCGGCCTGCGTGTTGATGCCAGCGCGAGCGGCCTGTAATGCCCGGTTACTGTTGACGGCATGCGGATCCACGTCGTCGACCACCCGTTGGTGGCGCACAAACTCACCACGCTGCGCGACAAGCGCACCGACTCCCCGACCTTCCGGCGCCTCGCCGACGAGCTGGTCACCCTGCTCGCGTACGAGGCCACCCGGGACGTGCGCACCGAACAGGTCGACATCCAGACCCCGGTGACGGCGACGACGGGCGTGAAGCTGTCCCACCCCCGCCCCCTCGTCGTACCGATCCTGCGGGCCGGTCTCGGGATGCTCGACGGCATGGTGCGGCTGCTGCCGACCGCCGAGGTGGGCTTCCTCGGCATGATCCGCAACGAGGAGACGCTCCAGGCGGAGACGTACGCCACCCGGATGCCGGAGGACCTCTCCGGCCGCCAGGTGTACGTCCTGGACCCGATGCTGGCCACCGGTGGCACGCTGGTGGCGGCGATCCGTGAGCTGATCAAGCGCGGCGCGGACGATGTCACCGCGGTCGTGCTGCTCGCGGCGCCCGAGGGCGTCGAGGTCATGGAGCGGGAGCTGGCCGGCACGCCGGTCACCGTCGTCACCGCCTCGGTCGACGAGCGGCTCAACGAGCACGGCTACATCGTGCCGGGGCTCGGCGACGCGGGCGACCGGATGTACGGCACCGCGGGCTAGTCAACAGACCGGCCGTACGCACCGTTCTCAGCACTTCACGGAGGGCGCGGGCGCGGGCCTGGCCAGCGCGGCCAGGGCCTTGTCCGCGTCCTTCTTCGTGGTCAGGGACTTGAAGCCGTTGCCCAGGATCAGGTCCACGTCGGTGCCCTTGCGGCCGTCGGCCTTCTGCACGGCGCCCTTGAGCTGCGTGCCGAGGACGGGCAGTACGCCGGAGACCGCCTTGGGCGCGCCCAGCAGTATCCCGGTGCCCTTGACCTTCTTGTCGTACAACGGCGGCGCGTTGCCGACCTTGCCGATCGTGAAGCCGCGCTTCTTCAGCTCGTCGGCCGTCTCCTTGGCGAGACCGCCGCGCTTGGTCGCGTTGTAGACGTTGACCTTGATCTTGGCCGGCTTGGGCAGGGCGGCGTTGCGTACGGGTGCGGAAGGCGTGGCGGCCTTCGGGCAGCCCTGTCCGCGTCCGGCGGCCGTGGTCTTCTTCCCGCCGCCGAAGACCTCGATGAGCTGCAGCGTCCCCCAGCCGGCCATTCCGAGGGCCATGAGGGAGGCCACCACCGCGAGGATGGTCCTGCGCCGGTTCCGGGGGCGTCGCATGCGCGGGAACTTGTCGCCCGTAATGCGGTATTTTCCGCCCATGCCGGGGGGTGTCAGCATGCTCATGGGCGCAGCGTAGTGCGCCTTGGTGGCGATGCCTACTAAATGATCAATGACTTGGCGTCAGGCAACCCGTAAGGCTCAACACGGCGGCCGTTCGGGCGACTGTGCGGGTGTCGGGCGGCCCGGCGCCGACCCTCACATGCTGTCGAGTTCGAGGACGCGCGCGTGCAGCACCTGGCGCTGCTGGAGCGCGGCGCGGACCGCGCGGTGCAGTCCGTCCTCCAGGTACAGGTCGCCCTGCCACTTCACGACGTGGGCGAAGAGGTCGCCGTAGAACGTCGAGTCCTCGGCCAGCAGTGTCTCGAGATCCAGCTGGCCCTTTGTGGTGACGAGCTGATCGAGGCGGACCGGGCGCGGCGCGACATCCGCCCACTGCCGGGTGCTTTCCCGGCCGTGGTCGGGATACGGCCGGCCGTTTCCGATGCGCTTGAAGATCACACGGAAAGCCTACCGGGCAAGCGGCTCCCGGCGCAGCCATGAGGGCGGTGTGCAAAGGTCGCGTTCAGCGCCAGAACGGGAGCAAATCATGAGCGGAACCACCTGCTCCGGCGATGTGGGCGGCTCCGGGGGCCCCACAGCGGTGATTGCGGCGGGGCGCCGCCGTGCGCGTCGGGCCGGGCAGGCATTCCCCCATTCGGAGTACAGCCTCCCCGAGGGTTTACTTCGCCGGCGCCCGCTTCTTCGCCGCCGCCTTCGCCTGCTGCTTGAACGCCCGGACCTTCGCCAGTGACTCCGGGCCCGTGATGTCCGCCGCCGAGCGGTACGAGCCCTCGTCGCCGTACGCGCCCGCCGCCTGCCGCCAGCCCTCCGGGCGTACGCCGAGCTGCTTGCCCAGCAGGGCCAGGAAGATCTGCGACTTCTGCTTCCCGAAGCCCGGCAGCGCGTTCAGGCGGGCCAGCAGTTCCTTGCCGGTGGCGACGTCGCGCCAGATCGCGGTCACGTCGCCGTCGTACTCGTCGACCAGGTACTGGCAGAGCTGCTGCACCCGCTTGGCCATCGACCCCGGGTAGCGGTGCACGGCGGGCTTGGCCGACAGCAGGCCGGCGAAGGCCTCGGGGTCGTACGCGGCGATCTCGTGCGCGTCGAGGTCGTCGCCGCCCAGCCGCTGGGCGATCGTGTACGGACCCGCGAACGCCCACTCCATGGGGATCTGCTGGTCGAGCAGCATGCCGATCAGGTCGGCGAGCGGGCTGCGGCCGAGCAGTTCGTCGGCCTCCGGTTGCTGGGCGAGGCGGATATCGGGGCTCATCCTCCGATGATCACGCACGCGCGCCGGCTTCGCACACCTCACCGCCCGCCATCTCCAGCCGCGTCCCGGCGAAACCGGCCCGCGTCCGCCGGTCGTGCGTCACGATCACCAGCGCGCCCGCATAGCCGGCCAGGGCCGCCTCCAGCTCCTCGACCAGGGCCGGCGCGAGGTGGTTCGTCGGCTCGTCGAGCAGCAGCAGGTCCACGGGGCGGGTGACCAGGCGCGCCAGTTCGAGCTTGCGGCGGCCGCCGGTGGACAGGGTGCGTACGGGCTTCGTCAGGTCGGCCGCGCGGAACAGGCCCAGCGCGAGCAGTTCGTCGGCGCGCTCCGGCGCCCCGAAGGCCTCCAGGACCGTACGGCCGTCGTCGAGAGCGTCCGCGAGGGAGGCGTCCTGGCGCAGGAAGCCGGTGCGCGGCGGCCGGGTGACCGTACCGCTGTCGGGGGCCAGGTCACCCGCCAGGACCTGGAGCAGGGTGGACTTGCCGGCGCCGTTGGGTCCGGTGACGAGCACGCGCTCGCCGGGTGCGATGCGCAGGGAGCCGGCGCGCAGGCGTCCCGCCACGCGTACGTCGTCCAGCTCCGCCCCTGCCACCGCCTCGGCCTCGATACGGGCCGTGAACCGCAGGGGGCGCGGGGGCGGCGGCACCGGACGCTCGATCAGCCGGTGCAGCTGCTCGCGCGCGCTGCGGATGCGGCTCATCGCACCGTGCGCGCGCGACCTGGCGCGGAAGGCGCCGGCGCCGCTGAAGGCGGCCGGGGCCTTGCGGGGGATGGCGGCGAGCAGCACGGTGTTCGACTCGGCGAGGGCGGAACGCCTGGCGACGTCGGCGCGCCACTGCTCGTACTCCCTGGTCCAGCGGGCGCGGGCGGCGGCCTTGGCGGTGAGGAAGCCGCTGTAGCCGTTGCCGTAGCGGCGTACCGTCCGCTGGTCCTGGTCCACCTCCAGCACGGTGGTCGTGACCCGGTCGAGGAACATCCGGTCGTGGGTGACCGCGACGACCGTGCCACGGTGGGCGCGCAGGTGCTCCTCCAGCCAGCCGACGGCCTCGTCGTCGAGGTCGTTGGTGGGCTCGTCGAGCAGCAGCACCTCCGGCGCGGCGGCCAGCGTCGCGGCGAGCGCGAGCCGGGAGCGCTGCCCGCCGGAGAGTGTGCCGAGGGGGCGGGCACGGTCGACGGTGGCGCGCTCGCCGAGCCTGCGCAGGGTGATGTCGACGCGGCGGTCGGCGTCGTGGCCGCCGCGCGCCTCGAACTCGGCGACGAGGGCGGCGTATGCCGAGAGCCCGTCCGGACCCGCGTGACCGAGAGCCGCTTCGGCCTGCCTCATGCGCCGCTCCAGCGCCCGCAGTCCGGCGAGGGCGCGGTCGACGGCGTCCGCGACCAGGGCGGTGGGCGGCAGGTCCAGGGTCTGGGCGAGGTGGCCGACGCCGCCGGGGGCGGTGACGGTGACGGTGCCGTTGTCGGGTTGCCGGGTGCCGGCGAGGAGGCGCAGCAGGGTGGATTTGCCGGAGCCGTTGTCGCCGACGACGCCGGCTTTCTCGCCGGGCCGGACGGTGAGGGAGACGCGGTCTAGGACGACGTGGTCGTCGTAGCGCACGGTGACGTCGGACAGGACGAGCTGGGTGCCGGATCGGAGCAAGAGCAGCCTTCTTCAGGTCAGGGATGAGACGAGACGTTGCGTCTCTCAAGGAGAATAAGTGCTGCCCTGCCTCTACGCAAGACGTTCCGTCTCGCCATCCCGCCGGCCCAAGCCCGTGGGCGTGCGAGCCGGACCCGGCCAATGATCGGGAGGTGAGGAAGGCATCCAGGCCACCGACCCGGAAGGACGCGCCCCATGTCCGATGCGCCACCCCCGCCGCCCGACGGCCCGCGCTGGGGGCCGCGGCCCCCGGATGGCGGCCTGCCCCCGCCCGGGTGGGCCGGCTACCCGCCGCCTCCGAAGAGACGCCGGATCTGGCCCTGGGTCCTCCTCGGCCTGGTGCTGCTCTTCGCGGGCGGCTGCATCGCCGTCATCGCCACGATCGCCACCGTGGTCGACGACGAGTCGACGCGGACCGTGAAGGTGAAGTACGCCGTCACCGGCGACGCGAGGGACGTCACCATCGCGTACACGACCTGGCGGGACGGGAACGCCTCGTCGCACACCGTGTCCGACGCCCGGCTCCCGTGGCGCGAGGAGGTCGAGACCACCGGCCTGGTGAAGGGCGGCTCGCTCGTCGTCACCACCGGGGCCTCCGGCGGCACCGCCACCTGCTCCGTGACGGTGGACGACAACGAGCCGCAGACCGCCACGGCCACCGGCAGGTTCGCCACCGCGACGTGTGACGACTTCTGACTCCGGGGGCCGGTCGGCTGTCCGCCGCGCGCGGCCCCCGGAAGCGTCGTGCGCCGCATGATTGTCGTACCCCCGTGGAACGATTGCCCAAGTCGGCTGTAAACAGGGCAGTTCGAGGGTGGGGACATGGTCTCGTACGACGAGCGCGACGCATGTGACGCGTGCGGTGTCCCGCGCGGCAGGTGGCGGGCGGTTCTGGGGATGACGCTGTGCGGCCCGTGCGAACGGACCGGGGGCAGCCGTCCCGGCCGTGAACCGGTGCTGCTCGCGGAGGTACTTGCCACCACGGCCGTCGAGCTGACACTCGCGGCACGCACCTCGGCGGCCGTACCCGATCCGCGCACCGCCAGAACCACGGCGTGCAAACAGTGCGGCGCCCCGGCCACCTGGCACCGCACCGTGCGGGGCCGCTGGATCCTGATCGAGCCGGGCGACCGGCCGCTCGGCGCCGTCCCCGCGGGCAAGCGCTGGCGCATCGCGGGCGACGGTACGGCGGTCAACCTGGGCTCGTCGTCCCCGTCCGACACCTGCCGCATCAGCCACTTCGACCTCTGCCCGGCCCGCTCGGCCACGGCCGGGGGACCGGGGCTTCCCAGATATGAGATATATTCTCAGATGTGAAATCCCTCGACGACCGCCTGGCAGGCAGGCTCTCCGAACTCCGCGTGGAGCGCGGCTGGTCGCTGGACGAGCTGGCGCGGCGTACGGGCGTCAGCCGGTCGACCCTGTCGCGGCTGGAACGCGCCGAGATCAGCCCGACGGCGGCGCTGCTGGGCAGCCTGTGCGCGGCGTACGGGCGGACGATGTCGCGACTGCTCGCCGAGGTGGAAGCCGAGCCGCCGCAACTGGTCCGTGCCGAGCGTCAGTCGGTGTGGCGCGACGAGGAGTCGGGCTTCACCCGGCGGTCGGTGTCCCCGCCGCACCCCGGGCTGCGGGGCGAGATCGTCGAGGGCGTCCTGCGGCCGGGCGCGGACATCTCGTACGAAGGACCGCCCGTGCCGGGCATCGAACAGCACATCTGGGTACTGGACGGCGCCCTGGAGGTCATCGCGGGCGGTGGCGTCCACGAGATCCGCGCCGGGGACTGCCTGCGCTTCCGGCTCTGGGGCGCTTCACGGTTCCACTGCCCGGGCCCCGGTCCGGTCCGTTACGCCGTCATGGTCGTCCTGCCATGAGCGCCGTCACGCACGCCATATCCCGCCTGTCCGCCGACGAGTTCCGCGACAGCGTGAAGGACCTGGCCGACCTCCTCGCGGACACGGTCGACGGCAACGCGTCCGTCGGCTTCCTCGCCCCCTTCGGCCCTGACGCGGCCGCCGCCTGGTGGAGCGCTCAGCAGCCGGCGGTGGACGACGGCAGCCTCGCCGTCTGGCTCGCCCGCGGTCCCAGGGGTATCGCCGGCACCTTCAGCCTCGCCCGGAGTCCCAAGCCCAACAGCCGGCACCGCGCCGAGCTGGTCAAGCTGATGGTCCACCGCGACGCGCGAGGCCAGGGCCTGGGCCGCACACTCCTGGCCACCGCCGAAGAGGCGGCAGCCCGCGCCGGAACCACACTCCTGCTCCTGGACACCGAGACCGGCAGCCCCGCCGATCACCTCTACCGCGCCGCCGGCTGGACGCGCTACGGCATCGTCCCCGACTACGCGGGCGACCCGTCCGGCACCCTCAAGGACTGCAGCTTCTACTTCAAGCGCCTCACACCGTCCTGAGCCGCCGACCACCCCGACGGGCGCCCCGAGGGGGCGCCGGCCACCGACGGGGCATCAGATCCAGCCGCGGTCGCGGGCCAGGAGCGCAACCGACATCCGCGACCTGCTGGGGTTCACCGCGGACCCCGGCGCGCAGCTCACCGACGTGGAGCGGAAGATCCTGGCCACCATGTACCAGGTCGACAAGGACGAATCGGGAGCACGGGAGGTCGGCCTGTCCGTGCGTACCTACCGCAAGTACATCGCCGACCTCATGCACCGTCTCGGCGCCGCCAACCGTTTCCAGACGTCAGCCCAGCTCAGCCCAGCTCACATCACTCAGCCGAGCCACCTCGGCTCAGCCCAGCTCAGGTCAGAGTGACGGCCGTGACAGCCGCGATCGTCGCGGTGGTAGCGGCCTGCACCGCCTTCACGGCGTCGCGCACCACGGGAACCGACCACTGCCCCTGAGCCAGCTCGGTCAGGCGCCGGTCGAGCGCCTTGCCCTGCGCGTCGGGGAAGGCCAGCTGCTGGAGCCCGGCGCCGTGCAGCAGCCCGAGGAGCGCCGCCGTCCGCTCGTCCGGCTCGGCGCCCTCGTGGACGACCGAGGCCAGCGTGTCCCGCAACTCGCGTTCCACACTCCCGTCGGCCTCCGGGTAGCGGCGGGTCGGGAAGATGCCCCAGACCCGCTTCTTCTCCTCACGCACCAGCCCCCGCTCCAGCAGCCGCTCACGCGCCGCGTTCACGGCGTCCTTCTGCAGCAGCTCCACCCAGTCGCGGGCCTTGCGCGGCTTGTCACGGCCCGCGAGGGCACCGAGCACCGGGTCCAAGGCCGGCTCACCGACCGGAGCCGGATCCAACACCACGACCTTGCCGTCGCCCGTCACGGCAACGCGCCCCAGCAGCGCCAACTCCACCAACGCGGCCCCCGTCACAGCCAGACCCGTCCTCATCGCCTCCTGGCCGACACCCGTGTCGTCCTCGAGCGAAAGAAGCATGACCTGTTCCCCGAGCGTGCAGTCCATTCCCTGTCCCATTCCCCGAACCCCGTCCCTACCAGCGCAACCTGCGCCGCCCCCCATCATGAACGCCCCGAACCCCCTGAACGCCCCACTCGCCAGAGATCACACGCGTTCCAGCGCCGCACAACGAAGAAGGCCCCGACCGGTGAACCGATCGGGGCCTTCATCTGCCCTGGCGGGCGAGTGCGGAGGATACGAGATCCGAACTCGTGAGGGGTTGTCCCAACACGTCTTCCATGTGTTCGTCCGGGCACTCAGCGCCGGTCGTAATGGGTCCTGACCTGCGTCAGCTTGCTTGACGGAGGGTGTGCCGGACAGCGCTGGACGGGGGTGAATGCGACCAGAACTGAGACCGGGGGGCATCGGGTCACACCTTCTTGACGACGATGGTGTCGGGTACCAGTTTCTCCAGGTCATCCACATCCGAGGTGAAGACCGTGACTTGACCTTTCTGCTGTCGCGCAGTGACCGCGAGCACCGCGTCGATCGCGTACTTGTGGCCGTGCAACTTGGCGTCAGCCAGGAGCCGGCGGGCCTGGCGGGCCTCGTCCTTGCTGACATCGGCGACTTGGAGCCGGGAGAGTACCCAGTCCCAGCGTTGCTCGGTGGTTCTGCCGTCGTATGCCTCGACCAGCGTCATCGGGGACGTCACCACCTCGGCTTCACCTCTGGCCGCGAGCTCGAGCCAGGCGATCATCTTCCGGTCGCCGCGTACGGCCAGGGACAGGGCTTCGCAGTCGAGTACGAAGATGCGCAAGGGGCGTTGACCGTGCTGACCGGTCCGCTTCTTCACGCGGCCTCTCCGGCCTTGCGCTTTCGGGCTGCCTGTCGGCGTTCGTGCTCGGCGTCGAGATCCTCAAGCCCTTCGAGCGCTGTGGCCCGTTCGCCTTCGGTGACCGGCCCGTGTTCTTCCTGCAGCCACTCGACCAGCTCCAGCAGCCGGTCCCGGTCGCGCTTGAAGCGCAGCGCCTCGGCAACGTACGCCGAGAGTCCCCGCTCTGCCGCGTCCGTGCGGATCTCATCAAGTAGATCTTCGGGGATCGTTACCGTCACTTTCTTAGTCGCCATACTGGAGACCATACTCCTGGTATTGGGCCCCTTACCACCTTTTGTGGACCGCCCAGGGGCGCGGCACGGGCAAGGCGCTGTTGCCGCCGCCCTCACCGAGGCGTATGCACAGGCTGTGGACCGTGCGAGGGTCTCTGCCGAGACGGGCATTGAGTGGATCGCTACCGAAGGCCATGGGCCACAGCGAGGTGGGGCTTTGCGGCCAGGGAGCGCTTCGAGCTTGCTCTCAGGCCACAGCTCCACGACCGGTGCGGCTCCGCTGTCGTTGTGCTGCTCCACCCATCTCACAGCGTCCGCAGAGAAACGCCCGCTCGTCGCAAAGATCAGGATCCTGACGGCTGGCGGCTCCCACAGCTTCACCGCTGCCACCGTCGCCGAAACCGCTGGTAGGTTCACGGGCTTCCGCAGCCAGTGCTTCGCTTGGACGATGACTCGTTCGCTGCGGGTGCCACCGGTGCTGTCATGGAATACGCGATCCATCGACAAGTCACGTCCGCGGTCCGCGGCCCGCGTATGAGAGAGCAACTGCACGTTCCGGTGCTCAGGAAAGCTGCGAAGCAGGTCGAACAGCAACCGTTCAAATCCGTCGTCGTCCAGTCGGTCCCAAGCCAACCGGAGAGTCAAGTGACTCAGGTGCTCAGCCGATGTATCTGCGCTTCTAGCCGTTGGAGGGGGCGTGGCGACGGGGGCGCTGGCACTGGGCGGAGGTGCGGAGGGAATCACTTGAGCCTCTGGCGGTGCGGCATGTGCCTGCTGCCGCCGAGGCTGCCAAACGGATGCCGTAGTGGCGTCCTTGTGAGTGGGGGGGCCGCCGGGCTGGTCCGCGAGGGCGATGTGCGCGGTATCGCCTGATGCGCAACCGAAGCCACGCGGGAACCACCCCGAAAAGGACCGTGAAGGTGATGACGGCCAGGAGGGTGTCCAGCCGCCTGGGTAGTGATGTCGGCTCGGTGCTCGTCCCAATGGCGAAAGCCGTCACGCAGGCCATGCCCACCGTCGTCCAGAACGCCCAGTCGCGGTACAGCGGCTTGTCGTACCGCAGTAGCGCCGAGTTGAGGCGCTTGTCCGGGGGCGGTGAGGTCCCGGCGTCCCTGTCCGTACACCTATGGTGCCTACGCAAGATGTGCTACATCTAGCGATTCAGGCGATTCGCGCATGCGGCGACCCTTTGATTGTGATGCAGTGCGGACAGTCACCGGATCGTGAGCGGGCGAGGGGCGTGCTGCCGAGGGCGACGGTCGGCTCAACCCATGCAACTGCAGCCACAAGACAACGAGAGCCCCGACCGGATTCCGGTCGGGGCTCTCGTTCGCCCTGGCGGGCGAGTGCGGAGGATACGAGATTCGAACTCGTGAGGGGTTGCCCCCAACACGCTTTCCAACTCTGCATGGTTCAGTTCAGAGTCGTTCGACCTCGTTCACACCCGCTGTCTTGCTACCGATCAACAACCCACTGTACGGCCCTGAACCTGTGCGGATGAGACTGCCGTTGAGACTGTGAGCGCCTCCGCAACGACTTCTGACCATGGCGTTGCCAAGTCGGTTTTCAAGAGGGTGCTGACAAGAAGGACGCCCCTTGCTGTGACCTGCAAGGACGAGGTTCCCACCGACCCCAAACCAATCTGCGGTCCACACCTGGTCCACTGCGGGACAGCTCGCACCCGGCCGGCGGAGGCATCTAAGGGGGTGACGCCTGGCTTGCTGCTGAAAGCCCATTGGCTGCTGCCCCGTGCGCAGGGCTGGAGGCCTTCCATGACGGAAAGTTTCGCTTTGCCGTATCGGAAACACGCCGCTAGTCTTTCCATCATGGAAAATAACGGGGACGCCATCCGCCCGACCGCACAACAGGCCCGCACCGCACTGGCCGACACCGAGCAAGTCCGGGCATCCGCTGCCGCCTTGTCCGCCACCCCCTGGCCCCGCTGGTTCGCCACCACGCTCACGCTGTACATCGCTGCCATACCACCGGTCTACGGGGGCACGCTGGCAAGTCCCCGGTGGCTGCTTCCCAACCTCGCCTGGGGCGTCATCATGCTGGTGATGACCGCGGCATACATGGTGCTGTTCGGGGTCGCGGGCGTGAACTGGCGCAAGAAGACTGGCGTGGCGCTGCGCCTGGATGTGCTGCCCAAGCGCGCCACCGTGCCGCTCGCGATCGGGCTGCCCGCGCTGCTGGTGGGCTCGGCTTTCGCCTTTCGGGCCAGCCGGGAGCCGCTGTGGCTGTTCGCCGCCTCCGCCGTCGGCGCCGCGGTGTCGATTGCCTTCCACCTCGTCTTCGTGCGCATGCACCGGAAAGCCTCGTGAACAGCGCTGCCACCGACCCCATGGACGGCTTCGACGCCACCATCCACGCGCCCAACCGGCTGCGTATCTGCGCGTTGCTCGACACGGCCGGCGAGGCCGAGTTCGCCCTGCTCCAGCGGCGGCTCGACGTCTCCGCCTCCGTGCTGAGCAAGCACGTCACCGTGTTGATGGAGGCCGGCTACGTCGAGCAGCGCAAGGCCGTGCGCGACACCCGCCAACGCGTCTGGCTACGCCTGACCCGGCGCGGGCGCGAGACATACCAGGCACACCTCGCCGCCCTGCGCGCCATCGTCGGGCCATAGCGCCGCCCACATGGCTTGTTCGCCGAAAGCGCGGACTTGGTTGGGGCGTCTGCGTTATTTGTACCTCCGAGGACTCCTTCAGGGCACCGCTGTTTTCAAGGCCGGTCCACGTACTGGCCTGAGCATGGGGCGTGACCGGCGGGTTCCCGGCCTCCGTGGGTCAAATCCTGGTCCACGCCTGGTCTACGCGCACTGGTCAACGGCGTGACAGAGGCGGGTCAAGGGGAGACAGGCCAAACAGAGAAGGGGTGCTTCTCATCGAGAGGCACCCCTTCGGCCAGCGCATACGCTGACCTGCGCGGGGGTGTGGGATTTGAACCCACGGCGACGTCGCTGCCACGACGGTTTTCAAGGGTTGCGTCCAGGGAAGTGGTGTACGGGTTCGACCTGATCCGGGGGTTTGCTCCGGCATCGGGATGGTGCCCGCATAGACGAACGGCCACCGG